>NZ_JAIQXV010000008.1 GCF_020166415.1 Deinococcus multiflagellatus | reverse complement strand
CACCGCCTGAACTTGTCAACTCCCTCCCTTCGCTTTCCCTTTCGGATGTCCGCAGCCCCCGTGGTAGCCTCGGCGCATGCAGCTCAATGTGGTGTTTTTTGCGCGCCTGAAGCGAGAAACTGGGCTCGATCAGTTAAGGGTGGAGGCACCAGATGGGTGCGACGTGCGGACCCTGGCCACGCTGGTTGAACGCCAGACGGGCGTCACGCTGCGGGGCTGCATGGTGGCGGTCAACGAAACCTACGCGCAGCCAGACACACCTCTGGCGGCCGGCGATGAAGTGGCATTCTTGCCCCCTGTGGCGGGCGGCAGTGAAGCCGATGACGCCACCCACTGCGCGCTGAGCGACCAGCCACTGTATCTGGACGCCGCCGACAGCTTTCTGGTGCGGCCGCAGTACGGTGCCCAGGCCTATTTCGTGGGGACCGTGCGCAGCCCCAATGCCGGGAAGGTGGTGCACTGGATTGATTACGAAGCCTATGCGCCCCTGGCCCTACGGGTGATGGCCCAGGCGGCGCAGACCGCCCGCGAGCGGTTCGGTGAGTTGCGCGTCTATATTCAGCACCGCACTGGCCGCCTGCAGCCGGGCGAGGCCAGCATTCTGATTGGCGTGGCCAGCGCCCACCGCCGCGCGGCCCTGGAGGCGTGCGACTTCATCATCGAACACCTGAAGGTGCAGGTGCCGGTGTGGAAACGGGAGTGCGACGACAGCGGCGAGCACTGGGTGGCTGGCCAGACGGGGCACGACACGCTGTAGGACGGATGCCGGGTCATCCGTTCCAGCCCCTCCGCCACCGCTTTTTCTGCTCGGCCGCGCCCCTCTGCAAGGCTTTCCGGTCGGGTTCATCCGTTCTGCCACAGCGAATGAACCCGAATGCTTAGAAATCAACGCTGGCGCCTGCGGGCCTGCTCCTGCAAAAAATAGGCCGACGGGCCGTGCTGCCGGGCGTGGGCTTCAAAGGCCAGGTAATAGCGGCCGGCCAGCACCACCATCAGCACGGTAATAGCCCCCAGTGCCGCGAGTTGCGGCCACCCAGCCCCGCCCACCAGCAGACCATTGAACACGGCGTGCAAAATGACGCTGACCAGCAGGCCCTGTACCACCCAGGCGCGCCCCCGCTGCCAGTGCAGCCCACCCAGCGCGTACCCCTGCGGCGCACTGAACAGCGCGTGGGCCAGCGTGGCAAAGACGGCATGCCACGCGCCGGCCCCACTGCCAAAACCCAGGGTGTAGGTAAGGTTTTCCATCAGGGCGAAGCCCAGGGCCGCGGTCACGGCGTACACTAGGCCGTCCATCGGTTCATCGAAACTGAGCTCGGTGATGGCCGTGGTGGCGGCCACGAACTTGAAGCCTTCTTCCAGCACCGCCGTCAGGAGCACGACGAAGGCCGCCACCAGTGGCAGGGGCGAGGACAGCAACTGTCCCAGGCTGGCCCCGAACGCCGCCGCAATGACCCAGGCCAGCATGCCCCAGCCAAAGGTGCGCGCCAGCAGCCACAGCGGCTCTGGATGACGGTCGCGGCGGACAAAAAACCAGAGCCAGGCAAACGTGAGCCCTGTGGACAGCAGCAGGGGCCAGAGGAACGGCAGGTCCACCGTCAGCGGGCGCGGGCCAGCAGCGCCGCCGTCCGGCCCTGCAGCGGCGCGCTGGCCAGATGGGTCAGGGCCAGCGCCAGGGCGTCGGCGGCGTGGTTGTTGAACAGTTCGCGCACACCCAGGGTGGCCTTGACCATGTAAATGACCTGTTCTTTCTCGGCGCGGCCGGTGCCCACCAGGGACCGCTTGACCTGCATGGGACCGTAGCTGTGCACGGGCACGCCCGCCTGCGCGCAGGCCAGCTGCACCACGCCAAAGGCCTGCCCCACCTTGAAGGCCACATCTGCCTGCTTGCGCAGAATCTGGTCCTCGATGGCCACCGCGTCGGGGCGGTACTCGGCCAGCAGGCGCGAGACTTCTTCATGGATGTACTGCAGGCGCCGGGGCATGATCCAGGCGCTCTCGGTGGTCAGGCAGACGTGGTACAGGTGATGCGCTTTACGCACGTTCCCCTCCACCAGCCCAAGGCCGAGGTTTGCCAGTCCAGGATCAATACCGAGCACAATCACCCTGTCAGCATACGCCAAAGCCAGCGCAGCATAAGAAAAAACCCCCGCTGGGCGGGGGTGGAGAGGCGGGGCAGGCTTACAGGCGGCTCTTGGGATCAAAGGCGTCGCGCAGGCCGTCGCCCAGAAAGTTAAAAGCCAGCACAGTGAGCAGGATGGCCAGACCGGGGTACAGCGCAATAAAAGGATGCTCCAGCACGACCTCGTTGGCGTTGGAAAGCATGTTGCCCCAGGTCGAGACCGGCGGCTGAATGCCGAAGCCCAGGAAAGACAGCGCGGCCTCGCCCAGAATGGCCCCGCCCACCGCCAGGGTGCCGTTCACAATAATGACGGCCACCACGTTGGGCACCAGATGCCGGAACATGATGCGGCCACTGCGCGCACCCAGGGCCCGGGCGGCGTCCACGTATTCCAGGTTCTTGAGCTTCAGGACCTCGCCGCGCACGAGGCGGGCGGTGCCCATCCAGCCGAAGAACGTGAAGATGGCGACGATGATAAAGACGCTGGAGTTGGGGTTCTGCCGCAGCGCCACGATGGCGGGCAGGTCGCTGACGGCAAACAGGCCACTGAGCGTAAGCTGCAGCGGCAGTTCCGGGATGGACAACATGATCTCGATGAAGCGGCTGATCACGGTGTCCACGCGCCCACTGAGAAAACCGGCCAGCAGGCCCATCAGGGTGCCCAGGGCCACGCTGAACAGCGCCACCGTGAAGCCCACGATCAGGCTGACGCGGCTGCCGTAGATGATGCGTGACAGCAGGTCGCGCCCCAGACTGTCCTGGCCCAGCAGATGCTGGGCACTGGGCGGCGCATAGATGCCGGCCAGATCCTGGGCGTTGGGGTCGTGCGGGGCCAGCCAGGGGGCGAACAGGGCCGCCAGGATCAGCAGCACGATCACGACCAGGCTGGTCATGGCGGCCTTGTGCTTGCGCAGGCGGCGCATGGCAATCTGAAAGGTGGAGCGGCTCTTGGGCGCCGCCAGGGTCCGGGGAGCGACAGTGGTCACAGGGGCCTCACGAGTAGCGAATGCGCGGATCCACCAGGCCGTAGGCCAGGTCGGTCAGCAGCTGAAAAACGACGGTCAGGAGCGCCAGCATCATCAGGCAGACCATCACCACGTTGAAGTCCTTGCTCACCAGGGCGTCCAGAATCGCCTTGCCCATGCCGGGCCAGGAGAACACCGTCTCGGTGATCACCGCGCCGCCGAACAGGCCAGGAATGCTCAGGCCCAGCAGGGTCACGATGGGCGTGACCGCGTTGCGCAGGGCGTGCTTGTACAGCACGCGGCGGTCGGCCAGCCCCTTGGCGCGGGCGGTGCGCACGTAGTCCTGGGTCAAGGTTTCAAGCATGTTGGCGCGCATAAAGCGCAGCGTCACGGCGATCTCGCGCAGCATCAGGATCATCAGCGGCAGCAGCAGGTACTTCAGTTTGTCGAGTACCACCACCCACCAATTGGCGTCGGCCGGCAGCTCTGGACTGCCCAGGCCCCCCGGTGGCAACGACACCATCCCCCCCGTGGCCTGCGGCAGAAACACTGCGAAGAAATACAGCGCCAGTGCACCGACCCAGAACACCGGGGCGCTGACCGCCACAAAGGCAAAAAAGGTCAGCACGTAATCCAGCGCCGAGTACTGCCGCACCGCGCTGAAAATGCCCAGCGGCACCGCGATCAGGGTGCTGATGACCAGTGCGGGCACCGTGAGCAGCAGGGTGTTGGGCAGGCGCTGCTGGAACACGAAGTCCCAGGCCGGAATCCCGAAGTCCTGCGAGTACCCGAAATTGCCGGTCAGGGCCTGCTTGAGCCAGAAGAAATAGCGGGTGTACCACGCCTGATCCAGGCCGTAGGCGGCCTTGAGGCGGGCGATGTCTTCGGAGGTGATGTTGCTGTTGCCGAACACCAGCTGGTCCACCGGGTCGCCGGGTTGCAGGGCGGTGAGCATAAAGATCAGCAGGCTGATCACGAACAGCAGCGGAATCATCTGAATGACGCGGCGCAGCGCGTAGGTTCCCATAACAGTCCTCGACACAGGTGGGCGGGGCCCAAGAGAGGCGGGAGGAACTGCCGATGACCTGGCATCTCCTCCCGCTCCGGTATCCCAGCTGGCCCAGGGGCGCCGCTGGGGGTGACCGGCTTACTTCTGCTTGTACTCCTCGACGGCGCCCCTCGACGCCCAGCCGATCTTGGCCGAGTTCCAGCTGGGGTACAGGGTGTAGGCGCTGAAGGTGTAGTTCACCAGACCCGGGACCTTGGTGTACACGTTCACGCGGTAGTACAGCGGCAGCGAGGGCACTTCGCTGTTCCAGATGGCCTGCATGCGGTCAAAGAGCTTGATGCGGTCGGCGAGGTTAAATTCCACCTGCGCCTGCTTGTGCAGCTTGTTGAATTCGGCGTTGTTCCAGCCGGGGTTGTTCTGGCCGGAGTAGCCGTTGGCGGCGGTGGGGATGCCCTCGCCCTTGAAGAGGTTGCCTTCTTCGAAGATGGGGTTGCCGGTCCAGGCGTACATGGCCAGGTCCCACTTGCCTTCCTGACCTTTGCTGAGGAAGTCGGGCCCGAAGATCACGCTGGAGGGGTAGTTCTGGATGTTCACCTGCACGCCCACCTGCTTCCACTGGGCCTGGAGGATCTGCTGCACGCGCTCGCGCACCGTGTTGCCCGCCGTGGTGGAGAAGTTCAGGCTGAGCTTCTTGCCGCCTTTTTGCAGAATACCGTCGGGGCCGGGGGTCCAGCCCAGGGCGGCAAACAGCTGCTTGGCGCGGGCAGGGTTGTAGTTGTAGTCGTTGACGTCTTTCTTGTACAGCTTGGAGATGGGGTTGACCCAGCTGTTGGACACGGCCTGGCGGCCCTGGAACAGCGCCTTGACCAGCGCGTCGCGGTCAATGGAGTACAGCAGCGCCTGGCGCATGCGGGGGTCGTCCATGTCCAGGTCCTTGGCCTTCTGGCCACGGGTGTTCACGTCAATGTGCTCCCACACCGCGCCGGGCACGAAGTAGGTCTTGTACTTGCCACGCTCGTTGCGGGCGAGGTCCACGCCCTGGTCGAAGGTCAGGCCCACGGCGCTCACCGCGTCCAGCTGACCGGACAGGATGTTCACCTTCAGGGTGTTGGTGTTGGGAATAAAGCGGTAGGTGACGGTCTGGACGTACTTGTCCTGATCCTTGGGGTGGCCCCAGTAGTTGGGGTTGCGGGTCATGGTCAGGCTGTTGCCGCTGCGCCAGCCGGTGGGGCGGAAGGGCCCGGCGACCACCTTGGGCAGGTTGCGCGCCGTGGTATAGGCCGAGATGAACTTCTTCCACTCCTCGTTGATCACCTTGGCGTCTTTCTCGTTCTTCGTCTTGGCGTCGAAGGCGTTCCAGGCCGCGCCCATCACATGGCTGGGGGCCAGGCTGGGGCTGGTCTGATCCGCAAACAGGTAGGGCGGCTCGTAGGTGATGGTGAAGGTGTCGTTGTCCGCCACCGTGATCTTGGCGCGGTTCCAGGGCGAGCGGTCGGGCACCGGCACGCGGTCATCGTTGACCAGGCGCAGCCAGAACTGGAAGTCGGCCACCTTGATGGGGGTGCCGTCGCTCCACTTGGCGTCCTTGCGGATGGTGTAGGTCACCGAGTTGCGCACCACGTCGCCAGCGGCGTTCTTGACGATCTTGTAGTCGCCGTTGGCAATGCTGGGCACGCGGGTGGCGATGTCGGCGTAAGGCTCGCCGTCGTCGTCCAGGCCAATCAGGCTGGCCGTCATGTAGCCGTTGATCTCGCTCGTCACGGCGAGGTTGTTGGTGTTCCAGGGGTCATAGATGTTCGGCGGCTCTTGCGAGGTGCCGATCACCAGGCTGTTGTTGGCCGGGCCAGCCAGCGCGGCGCCAAGCAGAAATGCGGTCAGGGCCAAGGTCTTCTTCATATGAGCCTCCGGTTGAGCGGGCAACACTACTTCCCTTCTGTAATGATGAAGGTCAGTATAAGGCCCGCTGAAAGCGCGTCAAGACGAACTCGAGGTCAGCATTTACCAAGCCATGCGCCGATGTGGCTTAAACCCAAAAGAAAGCCGGGCCAAAGGGTGTCTCTGGCCCGGAAGGATTGTTCTGCGGTCTAGTGGCTGCCGCAGCCGCTGCTGCCCTCGCCGTCAGGGGACTGCGCGCCGTCCGTGCGGAAGGACGAGCCGCAGCCGCAGGCCGAAGTGGCGTTGGGATTGTGGACGGTGAAGCCCCCGCCCATCATGTTCTCCACGAAATCCACCTCGCTGCCGCGCAGCAGGGGCAGGCTCATGCGGTCCACCAGCAGCTTCACGCCCCGGTCATAGACGATGGTGTCGCCTTCCAGTTCGCGGTCGTCAATGGCCATGCCGTACTGGTAGCCGCTGCAGCCGCCGCTCTTGATGAACACGCGCACGCCCGCATTCTCCTTGCCGCTGTTGGCCAGGATGCCCAGGGCCTTCTGGGCGCCAAATTCGCTGATGGTGATGTCACGGGCGGGCACGCCGCCGGGCTGTTCAGGTGTGGTCGTCGCCGTCATGCGTGAAGCGTAACACCATTGGAGAAATAAAAACGTGCGCGGAAGGCAAAGTGGGCGACCGGGCGGCAGGTGACCTTTGCTGCACACAGGGGAAAAGTTGCCCGGGTCAAGCCCACCCAGAGCCTTCCCTCACAGCCCAAAAGAACCACACCGCTTACATTCCTTGAGTGTCCTTCTGTTAAGATGCAGCCATGACGAACCCTTACGCCGAGTGGTTCGAGCAGCTCCGCAGTGAATACGGGGAGCAGCTCCGCGCCATGCCCCTCCCCGAAGGCTTGCCCGAGCACCTGCGCCAGCTGATCAGCGCGCACGACGAGGACGCCATTCAGTTCATGATCAAGCTGGCGTGGCAGTTCGGCGCCCAGGTCGGCTACGCTGCTGGGAGCCGTGAAGGCGTGTCGCCAGCGGTCAAGCTGCCAACAAACCGCGTTCAGGCATAAAGGTCACCATTTCCGCCGCTCCCGCCCCGTGCGTGGAGCGGCGTTCAGTTGCCGCTGGACCGGGGCTGGGCCCAGCAGCCGATCTCTGGCGCAGGGTCTGGCAGGAGACCATGGGCTCTCAGCTCTTCGAGGACCAGGCTGGCAAAGGCGCTCAGCGTGGCTTCGGGTGCCTCTTGGTCCAGGCCGAGGCGCCGGGCCTCGCGGGCAAGGTGGAGAGCCAGTTCATCCATGTCTTCAGTCAAGCATGTTGGGGCCACCGCTGAGGCGCCGGCTGCAAGCCACAAAAAACCGCCCTGGTGATGAACCAGGGCGGCCGAGGAAAACAGGTGAACTCAGTCGTCCGCGTGGGCGTGGGTCATCGTCTCGCGCTCATCGGCTTCGCGCAGGGCGCGGATACCGCGCACGATGCCCAGGGTCGCAAAGTAGCTGATCACGGGGACGCCAATGGTCAGAATCCAGAGGATGGCGTTGGCGCTGGCATCCGGCAGAATGCCGCTTTGCACCAATTCAATCTTGTAGCCGGCCACCGACAGAACGATCATCATGGCCATAAAGGCGACACCGGCGGCCAGTCGCACGGGGTGGTTGGTGGGGTTCTCGGCGTAGTACTGGTTGTCCTTGGCGCGGTCCAGCATGGGAACGGCGAACATGGCGCCGATGATCAGGCCCGGGAACACCATGGCGCCCACGAACTCGGCGCTGATAATGCCGCCCAGGAATTCCCATTCGAAGCCTGGAATGATTGCCAGTGCACCGAAAACCCACAGCAGGTACCAGTCGGGCTTGATAGAGCTGATTGGTTCCGGGCTCGGCGGGCCGAAGAACTCGACGGGGTGCACAGGAATAAAGGCGGCAAACAGCATCACCAGACCGGTAAACAACAGCGCCAGCAGCAGCATGATGGGGGTCTGCTGGGTGCTGAGCGGCACGCCCACGATCTTCTTGTAGGCAATGCGCTTGGCGTACTGCGGCTGGGTGTGCTTCTGCTTGATCATGATCAGCATGTGGGCGCCGGTCAGGGCCAGCAGAATGCCGGGCAGCAGCATGATGTGGTAGCCGTAAATGCGGGGAATGATGCCCTCGCCGGGGAAGCGGCCGGCAAAAGCAGCCTGCGCCAGCCAGTCGCCCACCCACGGCACCGACTTCACGATGGCGTAGATCACGCTGACCGTGTTGTAGGCGTAGTTGTCGTAGGGGAGGATGTACCCCGTCACGGCGGTCAGGGCCGAGAAGATCAGCAGCAGCATGCCAATCCACCAGTTGATTTCACGCGGCTTTTTGAACGCGCCGGTGAAGTACACACGCATCATGTGAATCACCGCTGCCGCGACCATGATGTTCGCCATCCAGTGGTGCACACGGCGCAACATGTCGCCGAAAGGCATGGCATTGATCTTCAGGGCAGAATGGTAAGCCGCTGGAATGAGGTTGGGCTTGCTGGCCGTTCCCGGATCAAAAGAGTTCACCACCAGTGAGTTGCTGGGCTCGTAGGAGAGCGCCAGCAGAATCCCAGTGACAATCAGGACGATCAGGCTAAACAGCGTGATTTCGCCCAGGAAGAAGGAGTGGTGCACCGGGAAGGCCTTGCGCAGGAACTTGTCGTTCAGGCGCGAGATGTGAAGACGGTCATCCAGCCACTGGTTCATCCAAGGACCTCCTCTACCCGCTTCAGGTAAGCTTCCCAATCTGCTTCATTCAGAAATCCGAACGGGGCCGTTACGAACGTTTCGGTGACCACCAGTTGATTGTTCTCAATCTTGATAGGCACCTGGGGCATGGAACGCGGAGGCGGTCCCCCGATCACTTTGCAGCCCTGCAGCAGATCGTACTGCCCGGAATGACACCCACAGAACAGCTTGGTGATGTCCTTGGGATCATTGGGTGGTGGGCAGCCCGCGTGGGTGCATTTGTTGGAGTAGGCCACAATTCCGTTGTCTGTGATGCCCTCAAGCTTCAGAACCACCGGCGAGTGACCACCCTCTTCGGGCACCTTAAATTTGTCCTTGTCGAAGCGGAAGACGGCCATCTGGTTGTTCGGTTCAGCCTTTCGGATCACCATGTTGCCGTCTTTGTCCTTGCCCATTGGCCAAGCAGACACGGCCTTTTCTCCAACCTCGGAGACCAGGATGGGTTGGCCTTCCTTGCCTGCACCGGCGTGGACCAGAATGTCGCCTTTACGGGGAGGCGCCTTGTCAGGCGTGATGCGCAAGACGGGTTTGGCCCCGCCCAAAGCGCTGACCAGCCCCAGGGTGCCCACCGCCGCCGCGCCGCCCATTGCCGCGTTGACGAAGCGGCGGCGCGTGATTTCCGGGTCTTGTTTCTTGTAACGGGTCATGTTCTCTAACCTCTCTTACCAGGGGAATTCGCCGCTGGCGTCTTCGACCAGCACTTCGCCGTCCATGAAGAATTTCTTGTAGAGCGCGATGCTGGCGGCCAGCATCAGCAGGATCATGGCGGCGTAGAAGCCTTCCATCGTCACGTTGGGCATCACCGGCTCTTTGGCCGCCCAGCCCGCAAAGTCGGTGACCATCTGGCGCACGAAGAGAATGCTGAACAGCACGGTCAGGCCCAGGGTGGTGATGATGCCCAGGGTCGCCAGCGGGGTGGAGCGCACCTTGTGAATGCCGGGGTGGAGCTCCTGACCTTCAGCCCAGACGCTGTACAGCCCGATCAAGCCGTACGTGAGCAGCACCATCACGAAGGTGGCCAGGAAGATTTCGGGCAACTTGAGGTCTTCGGGGACAATGCGGCTACGGTTTTTCAGCACAGCCGGATCAATCTTGGTCTGGCTGGCCTGCACAGTCGCCGGGGTCAGGGGCTCTTCAATGTTGTTGCCCCAGGAATGCAAGACGTAGTTGGCAACCGCATACACCTGGTTCTCATTCAGCTGGGTCTGGGCAGGCATGCCACCCTTCCCCTTGGTGATGATGTTGTAGACATACGCTGGATCTTTGACAATCTTGGCGTTGCCTGCCAGTGCGGGGCCCACGGCCCCCTGACCCTGAGCGCCGTGACAGCCGGCGCAGGTGCCGTACGTCTCTTTGCCGAGTGTAGGCCATTCCTTGCTGATGCTGGCAACCAGGGCCGGGTCAGCAACCACTGGCTTGGGGGCCGTTTCCTTGTTGAACAAGAACAGCAGGATAATCCACATGATGGCCGCACACACGATGGCGACCCAGGGCATGACAGCGTCGTTTCTTTCCACGTTCCCTCTCCCTCAGCGTGAAGTGGCCTGTACAGTTCCGCCCCGCTTCGCGGACGGGAAAACCTGCGCCTAACTGGCCTAATGCGGGTCAGCATACCACGCGCCGAACACGCGCCCAGCCGCGCTCCCAAAGCAGAAAGCAGGGCTCTGGCACCCTGTATGATGCGCCTGACCGAGCGGTTAAATGTCCCCCTCCTGGCCTGCCTGCCCCAGTTCCGCCAGGAGGGGCCAGAGGGCGTCGGCCAGGGCCACCACGTCGCGGTTTTCGGGATGTTCGCGGGGGTCGGCGCCGCTGCGGGAAAGCAGCGCCACCACCAGGGGCCGGGGCGTCCAGAGCAGCCCCACATCATGGCGAACGCCTAGCAGCTCGCCGCTTTTGCTGGCTACCCGGTAACGCAGCTCGCCCTGGTCGTCACGCGGGACCCGGCGGCCGATGATGTCGCGGTACTGCTGACGCGCCAGAATGTCCAGCGCCAGCGCCGTGTGCTCGGGGTCCAGCCACTCGCCGGCCGTCAGGGCGCGCAGCACCTCGGTCTGGTCGCGGGCGGTGGTGGCATTGCGCTCGCCCCGGCGCTGCGCTCCGTTTTGCAGGTGGGGCGGCCGTTGCAACTTGCCCACGAGGCGGGTGCCGGTGAGACCCTGCGCAGTCAACCAAGCGTTCACGGTGTCCACGCCCAGGGCCTCAATGACCATGTTCGTGGCGGTGTTGTCGCTCACCACGATCATCAGGGTCAGGACGTCCTGCCACGTCAGCGCGAGGCCCGGGGCCAGTTCGTGCAGCACCCCAGCGCCCCCGGCGCGGTCGTCGGCACTCATGGTCACGCGCCCGTGCAGCGGCAGGCGCCCCGCCTGGGCCTGCTGCAGCGCCAGGATCAGCAGCGGCACCTTAATGGTGCTGGCGGCCGGGAACACCTCGTCGGCGTGCCAGGCCACCAGTTCTGTGCCGTCCAGGGTGCAGATGCGCAGCCCCACCTGACCCGGAAAACCTGCGCCGATCAAGCGTTCCTGAAACGCGGGCAGACCGCCCTGCACCAGCGCCTCTGCTACTCGTCCAGCCACGAGAGCCCCGAGAGAGCAGCAAAAGGGTGGGCCGTGCCCACCGGACGCAGGGTGCAGAAGGGCAGGGTGCCTTCGGGTTCCACGCGGTGCAGGCAGCCGGGGCATTCGGGAAAGGCCTGCTCGGTGTAGGCCAGATCCGGTTCCTGGCTGGGCAGGCTCCATTCGCGGCCACAGCCGGCCTGAAAGGTCACGGGCGCGGCGGCGGCCGGGGGCGCCACACGGCGGTTATCTGAGCGGCCCTGCTTACTCAAGGTTGGCAATGCCCTCGCGAATGGCGTACAGCGCCGCCTGGGTGCGGTTGTTCAGCTGCAGCTTGGTAAAGATCTCCGAGAGGCGGTTGCGCACCGTCTTCTCGCTGATGTCCAGGCGCAGGGCGATGTCCTGGTTGGAAAAGCCCTGGGCCAGCAGCTTGAGGATCATGGTTTCGCGCTCGTTCAGGTCGGCGTGCTTTTCGCTGGGCAGTTCTTCGCGCTTGTCGCGGAAATCGTCCAGAACGTTCTGGGCCATGTCCGGGTCCAGCAGCGCCTCGCCGGCCGCCACCCGGCGGATGACGTCCAGGAGGGTGGCGGCGTCGGCGTCCTTGAGCACGTAGCCGCGCGCGCCGGCCTTGACCGCCTCAAACACGTAGCGATCCTGCCGGTACATGGTGATCATGATCACCCGGGCCTGCGGGTCAATCTCCAGGATGCTCTGGGTGGCTTTGACGCCGTCCAGATCAGGCATCTGGATGTCCATCAGGATCACGTCGGGGTGGGTGTCGGCGGCGTAGCGGATGGCCTCGCGGCCGTTGGCGGCTTCGCCAATCACGCGCATGCCCTCGCTTTCGAGCAGGCTGCGCAGTCCCTGACGGAACAGCGCGTGGTCATCCACGAGCAGAACGCGAATCATGGACCCAGTGTAGGGCAGCCCAGACGGGCACACCGTAGCCTATACGGGCAGGAATTTGTAAGCGGCCCCCGGTACACTGCGGGGGTGATCACCTGGTTTGATGCCCTGCTCGTGACCCTGTGGGCTGTGCTGACCGCCCTGGGGGCGCGGCGCGGCCTGGCCGGGCTGGCCTGGGGTGTGGGGGGCCTGGCGGCGTGCTTTCTGGCCAACGCCCTGGTGGGTGGCCCGGCCGCCGCCCTGCTTGCGGCCCTTCTTGGCGTGGGGATTGCGGTCATGACCCTGCGCCTGATTCAGACCCCCCTGGAGCACCCCTGGCACCTGGGGGCCGGGGCCCTGGGCGGCTTTCTGCTGGGCGGCATGCTGGTGGCCGCGCTGGCGCTGGGCCTGCCGCTGGACGTGAAGGTGGGCACAGAAGGCAAGCGCGCCGTGTACCCTTCGGCCAGCCTGCAGCCAGCGCTGTACCGGGCCGTGCGCGACTCGGTGGTGCAGAGCAGCCTGCGCAGTGTCTGGGGGAGCAGTCCGGCCCTCAAGACCCTGCTGATTCCGGATCAGACCCGCGCGCGCTGAGTGCGTCCGGCATTCATCTGGTTGCCGTTTACTCCGTGACCGAATCGGGGGCTCCCGATTCAATCGCTCCTTTCCCGGAAGACGTTTTTTCCTCCTCGCGCTGCTCAGGTTGAACCGTTTTTGGCATTTCTCAACCGGAATCCGTCTCAGCCAATGGTGCGGACAGTGTTCAAGCGTAGTGATAAGGATTCCGGTTGATCAGTTATTCCATAACTGATCAACCCGACCGGAGGGAGAAGGAAAAACGGTGACGGAGAGGCGTGGAAGCACCGAAGCGACGCGGAGGGGCTGTAACGGATGATCCGGAATCCGTATGAGTGGTCCATGGAAGAAACGTCGTCTGGGACGCTCGACTCGCTGCCCCCCTCTGCTGCGCAGCTTTTCAAGCCCCGACCTCTGCTGCGCAGCTCTGCGAGTCCCGCACGAGGGGAAGGAGAAAAACAGCGTGTGTGTCGAGCTGTCCTCTGTGAACTGCTGAAACTGTCCGCACCATTGATCAGGCGCCCTGGGCTTCTTCAGCCTGGGGCGCTGGCGTTTCGGCGTGGGGCGTGCCGGCCCGCTGGCTGAGCACCGTGGCGATCACCACCAGCAGGCCCCCAAAAGCCCCGCGCAGGCCCACCTGTTCGCGCAGCAGCACGTAACTGAACGCGGTGGCGGTGACCGGCTCCAGCGCGTAGATCAGGCTGGCCTCGGCGGCGCTGACATGCCGCTGGCCGATGGTTTGCAGCAGGGTGGTCACGGCGGTGGCCGCCACGCCCAGGTACAGCAGCGGCGCCCAGGCCTGCGGGGGCGGCAGCAGCTGACCTGGGGCACTCAGCAGCGCCCACACCCAGGCCAGGGCCGTCACACTGAGCACCTGGGCCACCGTGAAGGGCAACGCCGCGTGGCGGTGCGCGGTGCCTTCCAGCGCCACGATGAACCCGGCGTAGGTGACCGCGCAGGCCAGCGCCCAAGCGTCGCCCACCACCCAGGCGCCGCCTTCCCAGGACAGCAGCCCCAGGCCTGCCACCGCCAGCGGCAGCGCCGCCCACAGTGGCAGCGGCAGGCGGCGGCGCTGGGCCAGGGTCAGCCACAGCGGCACCAGCACCACGCTGAGGGCCGTGAAAAAGGCCGCGCGGTTGGCGGTGGTGGTCTGCAGGGCGATGGTCTGGGTGCCGTAGCCGGCAATCAGCCACGCGCCCAGCATCAGGCCGTCGCGCCACAGTGGGCGGCCGTGGGCGGGCGGTGACTGGGCAGGCCGGGGGCGCCACAGCAGCAGCGGCAGCAGCGCCGCCGAGGCAATAGAGAAGCGCCACGCGATCAGCAGCGGCGCACTGAGGCTTTCACCCAGCGTCTTGACCACAGCGAACGTGCTGCCCCACAGGCAGGTGACCAGAAGGAGCAGCAGCGCACCGCGCGCACGGGCAGACATGGGCGGCAGTGTAGAGCAGCGCGGGCACAAGGCTGGGGGCAGACGGCCTGGGCAGGATTCGCAGTGGCCCCGGCTGCCGGAACGCCAGAGCTCAGCGGTTGAGGTAACGGTACAGGGCCAGCCCCGTGCCCACAGCCCCCGCCGCAAAGACCAGCAGCAGGGCGAACAGCGGGGCGTCTTGCACCAGCAGCACCGCCAGCAGGGCGACGGTCAGACCCTCGCCCACCAGCCCAGGCACCGAGACCCGGGGCAGCGACCGGGCCAGCGCCAGCACGCTCAGGGGAGCCAGCACGCACGCCAGCAGGGTCACCAGCCACAGGGTCCACGGCATGCGCGCAGTGTAAAGCGCGCTCCGGGCCCTCCCGAGGCCGTCCCTCTGCCGGCAGTCAGGCTTCAGGCGTGGGGCACCCCCAGTCAGTCCAGCGGTTCCAGTTCGTTGACCGGCGCCCCGGTGTCCTGGCCCGAAGACTGGGTGCCGTCGGCTGGGAGGGGCTCGGGGTTCTCTGGCGTTTCCAGGGCGGGGTCGCTCGGCTGAGGCTCGGGCAGGGGCTCCGGCTCGGGGGCGGGGATGGGGTCCGGGGCCGGCTGCGGCTGGGCCCCTGGGTTGGCGGGCGGCGGACCAACGGGGGCCACCGGGTCCGGTTCCTGGGGGGCGGGGTCAGGCGCGGTGGGCTCCTCGGGGAGCGGGGTGGGGTCGGGCTGGGGCTCTTCGGGCAGGGCCGCTGGTTCGGGCTCGGGGGCGGCTGGGGTGGAACTGGGGGCCGGCGGGGTGGGCTCTGGCTCGCGCTGGGGGGCCGGCTGCGGGGAGCGGCGGCCAAAAAACCCGCCCTGGGCGCCGCTGCCGTCGCGCGCCACCGGGGCGTCGTCGCCCTCGCCGGTGCGGAAGGCCATGTTCACCTGCCGCACCACGCGGTACTCAATGCCGTCGGGCTGCCCGAACGTGGCCACTGGCTGGTCTTTCAGGGCGCCCGCCACCGCCTGCTGCCAGATGGGTGTGGGCACGTCGCCGCTGGTGGCCCAGCCGGGCAGCGCGCCGCCCTCCTGCTTGCCCACCCACACGGCCCCGGCGATGCCCGGCGCCACTCCGGCAAACCACAGGTCCTTGACATCGTTGGTGGTGCCGGTCTTGCCGCCCACCGGCCAGCCGGGAATGCGGGCCCGGGTGGCCAGCCCGCCCTGCGGGGCCGAGAGGTCGTTCACCACGCCGCGCAGCATGTCCAGGCCCAGCCACGCCGTGCGGGTGTCCCACACCCGTTTGGCCACCGGGGCGGGGCGGGTATAGAGCACCTTGCCGCGCGCGTCTTCCACCTTGCGCACCATCGTGGGCTCGTAGTACAGCCCCCCGTTGGCAAAGGCTGCGTAGGCCGCCGCCATTTGCAGTGGGCTGGCTTCCAGCGTGCCGATGCTCAGGGGCAGCCCCGCATTGGGGGGCGGTGGGAGGTTCAGGTCGCGCAGCTTGGCTTCAAAGGTATTCAGGCCCAGTTCCTGGGCCATGCGCACCGTGGGCAGGTTCAGCGAGTGGTCCAGCGAATAGCGCAGGGTCACGTAACGGCCGGTCCAGCGGCGGTTGTAGTTCATGGGCTGGTAGTCGCCGCGAATGGGCGCGTCCAGCACGGTGTCGCTTTGCTTCCAGCCTTTTTCCAGGGCCAGGGTGTACAGCAGCGGCTTGACTGAACTGCCCACCTGCCGCCGGGCCTGGGTGGCGTTGTTCCAGTCGCTGGGGCGCCCACCGCCGAGTTTCTGGCCCACCAGCGCCAGCACCTCGCCGCTGTCGGGCCGCACCAGGGCGATGCCCAGGGTGGCGCCGTCGGGCAGGCGGGCGTCCTGGCTGGCCTGCTCGGCGGCGGCCTGGGCCTGGGCACTCATGCCGGTGTAGATGCGCCCGCCGCCGTACAGCGCCTTGCGGCCAATGAGGGGCAGCAATTCCTTTTCCACCGCCTGCAGGTACGAAAAGTTGGCGTAGTTGCCCGCGCCTTCCAGCCGCTTCAGGTTCTCGTCCAGGCGCTCCGGGCGCTCCAGGGTGGCCGAGCGCAGGGTGCCGTCCGCGTTCCAGCCCAGGCGCCAGCCCGCCGGATAGATGGGCGTTTTCCAGGCCGCGTCGGCCTCGGCCTGGGTAATCTGGCGGTCTTCCACCATGCGGGCCATCAGGTTCTTCATCAGGGGGCGGTAGGCCTTGAAGTCCTTGTAGCGGCGGTTGGGCGCCGGGATGATGGTCGCCAGATACACGCTCTCGGCCAGATTCAGCTCGGCGGCACTCTTGCGGAAGTACGCGTGCGCCGCGCCCCCCGCTCCGATAATGTCGCGGCTGCCCCCGTCACCCCAGTAGATGACGTTGAGGTAGGCGTTCAGAATCTGGCCCTTGTCGAAATTGCGCTCCAGCTGGTAGGCCAGCACCGCTTCCTTGAACTTGCGCTCTGCAGTGCGCGCGCCTTCCAGGTCGTCCAGCAGGGTATTTTTCACTACCTGCTGGGTGATGGAGCTGCCGCCTTCGAGGTCATTTTTCAGCAGGCCCTTCAGAAGGCCGCGCGCAATGCCAATGGCGTCCACGCCGCTGTGCTGGTAAAACCGGCGGTCCTCGCTGGTCACCACGGCCTTTTGCAGCCAGGGGCTGATCTGCGAGGGCTTGAGGAGGTTGCGGTTCACGCTGCCCCCGCTGCTGAGGCTGGGGGTCAGGGTGCCCACCAGGGTGCCGGCGCGGTCATACACCCGCGTCTGACCGCTGAACTCCAGCACGTCCAGATCGGAGACACTGGGCAGGTCGCGGCCCCAGGTGTACCACAGCCCGCCCGCGCCCGCCGCGCCGGCCAGTAGCAGCACGGCCAGTCCGTTGAAAAACCTCATCCGGGTCACTGTACCTGCTTCGGGTGAGCGCGGAAGGGCGCGGCGTCACGGACCGGGGCGCGGAGGGGGGCCGTCATGGGGCGCAGTGTGCCACGGCGCCTGCGCGGCCCTCATCCCCCCAAAGCATGAGCGGGGCCCCAGGCAGGGGCTCACCCGGCGCTCGCCCGGCAGGAGAGCCAGGGAACATATGCCTGCGCCCAGGGCGCGTACCATAACCACTTGCGCGCCATGACCCAGCCTGCTCCCTCCACCCCTGCCGACCTGAGCCGCCTCTTCTCGCCCATCGTGAAGGGGGTGGGGCAGGCCATTGGCGACTACCGCATGATCGAAGACGGCGACCGGGTGATGGTCTGTCTGTCGGGGGGCAAGGACAGTTACACGCTGCTGGACGTGCTGCTGCACCTGCAAAAGCGGGCGCCGGTTGACTTTGAACTGGTGGCGGTGAACCTGGACCAGGGGCAGCCCGGCTTTCCCAAGGACGTGCTGCCGCGCCACCTGAAGGAGCTGGGCGTGCGCTTTGACGCCCTGGCTGAAGACACCTACAGCGTGGTGAAAGAGAAAACCCCCGAGGGCAAGACCACCTGCGCGCTGTGCAGCCGCCTGAGAAGGGGCATTCTGTACGGGCACGCCCGCACCATCGGCGCCACCAAGATCGCCCTGGGCCACCACCGCGACGACATTCTGGAAACGCTGTTCATGAACCTGTTCTTCGGAGCCCGCTTAAAGGCCATGCCGCCCAAGCTGCAGAGCGACGACGGCACCAACGTGGTGATTCGCCCGCTGGCCTACGTGGCCGAAGCAGACATCATCCGCTACGCCCAGGCCCGCGCCTTTCCCATCATTCCCTGCAACCTGTGTGGCAGCCAGGAAAACCTGCAGCGCAAGGTGGTGGGCGAGATGCTCGAAGATTGGGAGCGCGAGCACCCGGGGCGCCTGAACAACATTCTGCGGGCGCTGACCCGCGTGACCCCCAGCCACCTGCTGGACCGCGACCTGTTCGATTTTGCCGCGCTGAGCGTCACCCCGGTCGAGGGCGACAGGGGCTTCGATACCGAGAGCTACCCCGAGCGCGAATTTCTGAACGGCCTGGAAGAACTGAGTCTGCTGGGCTGAAGGCCGCCCACCAGAGCAGGTGACATCAGGATGACGTTGGTTCTCGACCCTCTCCCGTCTTGGGAGAGGGCCTCGCGCAGCGAGGGGTGAGGGGGTTCTTTGGTCATCCGCCCTAGTGCCGCTGCACGGCGGCTGTGCCAAGGCCCAGGGCCACGAACACGCCCCCGGTCAGTCTCTTTTGCCAGCGGGCGGCCACGGGCCCGCGCAGGTGGCGCCCAGCGTGCCCGGCCAGCAGCGCGTAAGCACTGTCGCTGAGGGTCGCCAGCGCCAGAAACAGCAGACCCAGTACCAGCGTCTGCCCCCAGACGGGGCCCCGCGCGGGCTGCACAAACTGCGGCAGAAAGGCCAGGAAAAACAGCGCCGTTTTGGGGTTCAGCAGGTTCACCACCACCCCCTGCGCGAACAGGTGCCGCAGTGGGCGGGGTTCGGGGCGGTCCTGCAGCCCGGACGCCGGGGGCTCCTTCCGCAGCCACGTCAATACCCCCAGGCCCACCAAGTAGGCGGCCCCCAGCCACTTGAGTACCCCGAACAGCAGCGCCGACGACAGCACCAGCGCCGATACGCCAGCAACAGCGGCCAGCACATGCACCAGCCCCCCCACCTGCACCCCCAGCGCTGACATCAGCCCGGCGCGGCGTCCCTGGTGCATGCTGCGCGCCACGATGTACAGCACGCTGGGCCCCGGAACCAGCAGCAGTGCCAGCGAAGCGGCCAGGAAGGTCAGCAGAACAGCGGGTTCGGGCATGAATCAGGGTAAGGGGTGGGCTGCTGGCTGGGCGGGCACTTGTCGAGGGTAGGGACCTGCCCCAGAACCCCCCGGCCTGGGCCCGGCCGGGTACGCTGGGCGCATGTTCGCTTCCCTGCCCCGCCGGGCCACGCTGCTGGCGCTGCTGGCCCTGGGTCCGGCCCTGGCCCTCTCCCCTGCCCCGCTGCGCTGGCGTGCCCCCGCCGCTCTGCTGGGCTTCGACGGCCAGGGCCGGGTGGTCACTGCCCCGCTTACCCCGGACCGGGGCCCCGACTTCGCCCGGCTGGACGTGCGCGACCCCGGCAGCGGCGCGGTCACGCAGACCCTCTCGCTGCCCACCGCCAAGGCTGGCCCGCCCTTGGCGCCGGCCTGGACCCCTGACCTGGGTACGGTGGCGTGGCTGAGTCGGCCGGTCCCCGGACAGCCACCCGCCCTGCACCTGCGCCGGGGCGACACCCTGCGCACCCTGGGCGGCCCGGGACAGGGCCTGGAGGGCGCCCAGGTGCTGGCCCTCAGCCCGGACGGCGCCGCGCTGTACGTGGGGAATTTCAACGGCTACGTGCAGGTGTGGGATACAGCAAGTGGGGAGCGGACACGTACCCTCCTGCAGAAAAGCTGGGGCGTTGAACGCCTGCTGCCCAGCCCGGACGGCACGCGCCTGTTCGTGGGGACCCGGGGCCACTTCACGGTGTATGACGCCCGCACCTGGGTGGCCCAGCCCTTACCTGAGGCGTTTGCCAAAACGCCCCACTCGCTGGCCTTTACCCCCGACAGCCGCGCCCTGTACGTGGCGGACGGCCATGACCCTGTGCGCCGCTACGATCTGACCCAGCCTGGGCGAGTGACCACCCTGCCGCGCCCGACCGGGTCCTGCGACGTGCCTTTCTGGCAGGGCCGCTGCGCGGCGGGCCCCGTCACCCTGAGCCTGAGCGCCGACGGCCGCACGCTGCTGGTGGGGCACTTTAACGGCCTCGCCGTGGTGTACGACGCCGCCACAGGACAGGAACGGGGGCGGCAGGCCGGCACCACCCCCTTTTTCACCACCATGACCCCGGACGGGCGCACCCTGCTCAGCGGCGGGGTGATGGACATCCCCCTGCAGGCCCGGGCGCTGCCCCAGGCCCCTTAAGCCATGCCCAGCGCCCGTTCTAAAAAGGCGTAGATATCGGCGGCTTCCTCGATCACCAGGGCGGTGGGTTTGCCGGCCCCGTGGCCCGCGCGGGTTTGAATGCGCAGCAGCACCGGGGCGTTGCCCCCCTGGGCACACTGCAACTCGGCGCCGAACTTGAAGGAATGGGCAGGCACCACCCGGTCATCGTGGTCGCCGGTGGTGATCAGGGTGGCGGGGTAGGCCACACCTTCAGTCAGATTGTGCAGCGGCGAATAGGCGCGCAGCACCTCTAACATCGCCGGGTCGTCGCTGCGGCCATAATCGCTGGCCCAGGCCCAGCCGATGGTAAAGAGGTGGTAGCGCAGCATGTCCAGCACGCCCACCTGCGGCACGGCCGCCCCGAACAGGTCCGGGCGCTGGGTCAGGCAGGCGCCCACCAGCAGGCCGCCGTTGCTGCCGCCCTGAATGGCGAGCCGCTGCGGCGTGGTCCAGCCCCCGGCGATCAGGTGCTCGGCGCAGGCGATGAAGTCGTCGAACACGTTCTGCTTGTTGCCCAGAGTCCCGGCCTGATGCCACTCTTCACCGTATTCGCCGCCGCCGCGCAGGTTGGCCTGCACATACACCCCGCCGCGTTCCAGCCACGCCAGCCGCGAGGGACTGAAGGCCGGGGTCAGGCTGATGTTAAAGCCGCCGTAGCCGTACAGCAGCACCGGATTCGTGCCGTCCCGGGGGGCGTCGCGCCGCGCCACGATGAACAGGGGCACGCGCGTGCCGTCCTTGCCCGTGGCAAACGCCTGCGTGATCTCGTAGGGGCTGGGGTCAAAGGTGAGTTCGGGGGCCGCCAGCAGCTCGAGCTCGCCGCCGGGCAGTTCCAGGCGGTAGAGCATGTTGGGGCTCAGGAAGGAGGCGAAGCCAAAGAACACCTCCGCCGAGTCAGGGCGGGTGCTCAGGATCACGGTGCCCAGGGCCGGCAGGGCGATGTCCCGCCGCTGGGCGCCCGCGCGGTCATGCAGGGTCAGGCGGTGGCTGGCGTCGCGCAGGGTCAGGGCCAGCAGGCCGTCCGGGACCACGCACACCTCTTCCAGCTTGTCCGGGCCCTCTGGAATGAGCTCCTGGCGCTCGCCCGTGACCACGTTCCAGGCCAGCAGGCGGCCACGCGGGGCATCTTCATCGGTCTGCACGAACAGGGTGTCGCCGTTGCTGCCCACCATGCGGTACGCGGCACGGAACTCGGGGACCAGTTCGGTGAACGGTCCGTCCGAATCCAGGGGGCGCACCCACAGCAGCCCGCGCGGATCGGTGCCCTGCCAGACGTGCACGACGAGGGAGCGGGCGTCCTCGGTCACGCTGGCATGAAAGCCCCAGTCGGGCTGATCGGGGCGGGCCAGCACCAGGGCGTCCTCGGCCTGCGGGGTGCCCAGGCGGTGCAACATCAGGCGCTGGTGGCGGTTGGCGCCGGTCAGCGCCTCACCGGGCGCCGGAGCGTCGTAGGCGCTGTAGAAAAAGCCGCTGCCGTCCGGGAGCCACGCCGCGCCGCTGAACTTGCTCCAGGCCAGCTCGTCGCCCAGGTCCTGCCCCAAGGCGACGTCGCGCACGCGCCACGTCTGCCAGTCGCTGCCGCCGCTCTGGGTGGCGTAGGCCAGCACCTCGCCGTCACGGCTGACCGCCGCCTGCACCAGCGCCACCGTGCCGTCCTCGCTCAGGGCGTTGGGGTCCAGCAGCACCTCCCAGGGCCCGGTCGCCGCCGGGGCCACCTGAAGCACCGGCTGGTTCAGCAGCCCGGGATTGTACATGCGGAAGTACCGCCCGCCCCGCTGCCAGGGCACGCCGGTCTTGGCGTAGTCCCACAGGGCGGTCAGGCGCTCCTGGTAGTGGGCGCGCGCCGGCAGGTCCGAGAGAAACGCCTGCGTGGCCTCGTTCTGCGCCGCCACCCAGGCGCGGGTGTCTGGGCTGTCGGGGTCTTCCAGCCAGCGGTAGGGGTCGGGCACGGCCACCGCCTCGCCGCGCGCATTCGTGTACAGGTCCACATGATCGCCCCGGTGAGACACCGGGACCGGCCGCTGCTGGGTGGAGGTCACAGCCGTCATTGTGTCAGGGGCACGCCCGCCGCGCATCGGCCGATCCGCACAGTGAAGAAGCCAGGGGGAGCCGCGTCGGCCCTGGACCAACGCGACTCCCCTGGCAGATCCGGTTAGCCCGGCTCGGTGTAGGCCCCCAGCCGGCGGAAACGCGCCGCGCGGCTGCGCTTCAGGTCGTCCGGGCTCTGGGCCATCAGGTCGCGCAGGTGGCGGCTGACCGCCTCGCCCACCGCCTGGGCCGCCGCGTCGGCGTTGCCATGCGCGCCGCCGGCCGGCTCGGGAATCACCTCTTCCACAATGCCCAATTCCAGCAGGTCCGGGGCCGTCAGCTTCAGGGCCTCGGCGGCCAGGGGGGCCTTGCTGGCATCCTTCCAGATAATGCTGGCCGCGCCTTCGGGGGAAATCACCGAGTACCACGCGTTTTCCTGAATCAGCACCCGGTTGCCCACGCCGATGGCCAGCGCGCCGCCACTGCCGCCCTCGCCAATCACCACGTTCACGACCGGCACGCGCAGGTTCAGCATGCGGCGAATGCTCTCGGCAATGGCCCAGCCCTGGCCGCGTTCCTCGGCCTCCAGGCCCGGGTAGGCGCCCTGGGTGTCCACCAGCGCCACCACCGGCAGACCGAATTTATCGGCCAGGTCCATCAGGCGCACGGCCTTGCGGTAGCCCTCGGGGTTGGCGCTGCCAAAGCGGCGCTTGATCTTGCTTTTCGTGTCGCGGCCCTTTTGCTGCAGCAGCAGCATGACCGGCACACCCTGCCAGCGCGCGGGCCCGCCGATCAGGGCGGGGTCGTCGCCGTACCGGCGGTCGCCGTGCAGTTCGGTGAATTCCGTGCACAGGCGGTCCACGTAGTCCAGCGCGGTGGGGCGCCCCGGGGCGCGGGCGAGTTGCACCCGTTCCCAGCGGCTGGCGGGCTTCTTGGCCTGCTCGGCCTTCAGGCGCTCGACCTCGGCCCGCAGGGGGTTGATGGCAGCGTCCAGGTTCTGCCCCGTCTTCTGGGCGGTGGCTTCCAGGTCGCGCACGCGGGCTTCGAGTTCGCGCAGGGTGTCCACGGGCCGGGTCATGCGCCCGCCTCGGCAGGGCGGTCCTGGCGGGTGAGCAGACCCAGCAGCGAGGCCAGATACGCGCGGTGCTCGCGGCGGTCCACCACGGCGTCCACCATGCCATGTTCCAGCAGGAATTCCGCGCGCTGAAAGCCTTCGGGAAGGTTCTGGCGGATGGTCTGCTGAATCACGCGCGGGCCGGCAAAGCCAATCAGGGCGCCGGGCTCGGCCACGATCACGTCGGCAATGGTGGCAAAGCTGGCGGTCACGCCGCCCGTGGTGGGGTCGGTCAGCACGCTCACGTAGGGCAGGCCGCGCTCGGCCAGGGTTTCCAGCGCCACAGTGGTTTTGGCCATCTGCATCAGGGACAGCGCACTTTCCTGCATGCGGGCCCCGCCGCTGGCGGTCACGATCACCAGCGGCGTGCCGGTCTCGGCGGCGTGTTCGGCGGCGCGGGCAATTTCTTCGCCCACCACGCTGCCCATGCTGCCGCCCGAAAAGGCGAAGTCCATCACGGCCACCGTGACCGGCACCCCCAGGATGGTGCCGCGCCCAGTCAGGATGGCGTCGGGGCGGCCAGTTTTCTTCTGGGCGCGCTTCAGGCGCTCGGGGTAGCTTTCGGTGTCCTGAAAGCCCAGGGCGTCGGTGGGCTGCACCCGGCCAGAGTGCTGCTCAAAGCTGCCCTCGTCCAGCAGCACGGTCACGCGCTGCGCGGCGTCCAGGCGCAGGTGGTGGCCGCACTTGGGGCATACAAAGGCGCTGGCTTCCAGTTCGCGGTTGTACAGCCCCTCCTTGCACGCGGGGCACTGGGTCCACAGGTCGGGCACGTCGGTGCCCGGCTGCAGTTGCGGGCGACGGCGACGAAAAAATCGGTCAAGGGCCATGCGGTCAAACTCCTCTTCTAGGATGAACTGCCTACCCGCGCATTCTAGGGCGGGCACCCGGCGGGGGCTGCACCGGGTTCAAGTGGCCGCGTGACCCGACTTCAGCGCAGCTTGGCTTTCAGGTAGTCGTCCAGCTGCGCCAGTTGCAGGTTCACGTCGCGGCTCAGGGCGTCCACCCGCGCGCTCAGGGCCGCCACCTCGCCCTTCTGCCCGGCGCCTGAACCGGCTTCGAGCGCCTGCAAGCGGCGGTCCAGGTGCTCTTGCAGCTGGGCAAAGCGGCTGCCTTCCTGGCTGTCCAGGCTCACGCGCAGGGCTTCCATGTCGCGCAGCAGCCGGGCGCTGTCGGCCTGGGCACGCAGGCCCGTCAGGCCCGCCCAGAAGTAGAACAGCAGCATCAGTAAGGTGGCCAGGATCAGCAGCACCAGGCCCATGGGCACGCCCCGGTAGGTCGCAAAGCCCAGGCTCAGGGTGTGCGGGTACATCAGGGCGTTGGTGTTCAGCACCGCAAACAGACCCAGCAGCACCAGCAGGGCGATCAGCACAGCGGTCCGCATATGGGGGCAGCGTACACTGCCCCCTCCGGCGCGCCACTTGCGCAAACGTTCACGCATCCGCCTTTTCGGGGCCGCGCGCGGTGTAGGCTGCAGCTTGTATGTCACTCGTCGTGCTGGTCACCCTCCCCCCGGAACGGGCGCTGGATCTGGCCCGGATTCTCGTCAACGAGCATCTGGCCGGCTGCGTGAACATCGTGCCTGGCCTGCAAAGCGTCTACCGCTGGCACGGCGAGGTCGCCGAGGACCCCGAAAGCCTGCTGCTCATCAAGACCACCGGCGAGCACTACCCGGACCTGGAAGCGCGCATCAAGGCCCTGCACCCCTACGAGGTGCCGGAAATCATCGCCCTGCAATACGACCGCGCGCTGCCCGAATTCCAGACGTGGCTGCTGGGCGCTCTGGAGCCGAAGCAGCGATAGAGCCGTGCCCCACGCAGAGGCGCGCCGCCTGGGTTCTGCCCGGCGGCGCGCCTCAAACCTGATGGCCCTTACTGGAACTGGCTGAGCACCACGCTCACGTCTTTCAGGGTAAAGGCCATGGTGCAGCCGGCCAGTTCGTTCTGGGTCGCGCGGATCTTGGCCTCCACCGACGCGGTGTTCTTGCCGCCCGAGGTCAGGACGGTAAAGAAGTTGACCACCGTGCCTGCGTCGGGGGCCGCCACACTGAGGGTCCCGGCCGAGACGTTGTATTCAGCGGTGCCCACCCCTTCGGACTTCTTGGTGAGGGTAAAGGACGCCAGATCGCGGTCGGCGCCGCTGTCGAATGACGCCTTGGTAACGGCGTCGCTGGCCTCCAGCTTCACGCGGCGCACCGTCAGGTTCACCTGCTGGGGCTTGGCGCACAGGCCGTTAACATCCACCTTGGCAAAGCCGGTCTTGAACTCCAGACCCGTGGGCTTGATGTTCAGCGGCAGTTCGGGAATGGTGATGTCGTCAAAGGGAGCGCCAGCGGTGCTGTAGCTCACGGTGCCCACCACGGCTTCGATGGCCAGCGGCGAGGACGCCACGAGCTGCTTGCCTTCCAGGCCAGCGGGGTTGCTGACCGTCTGGGGCGGGATAAACGAACCCACGATCCGCCCGCACCCGGACAGGGCCAGCGCAGCGCTCAGGGCGGCAACCGAAACAGCGACCTTTTTCATAGGAACTCCTTACAGCACAGCGGGCCAAAGGGCGAACTGCCTGGACCCCTCAAGTCTACAGAAGAGATGAAGGCTCACCTATGGAATGCGGCGGGGCAACCGCCCGCAGCACTTGAGAACAGCGCTTCCGCAGTGATGGGTCGCCCCTCTGCCCAAAGCTACCTGGAGACGCCTGGGGAGCCAACGCCAGCGCCCAGTGCTACTTGGTTAGCCTACCGTGCCCTGCTTAGGCTACGTTCAGGCTCTGAAGTAGCATAAGCCTGATGCGGCCCACGGACTTCACCTCGCGCGCCCCCGGGCAACTGATCACGCTGGACAGCGAAGGCGCCGCCTTTGTGCCACACCCTCTGCCGCCCCAGTTGCACTGGGACGGTGCCCTGGTCCGGCTGATAGGCGAGGCCGAACGGGCGCTGGGCGAACTCAACGGGGTGGGCCGCCGCCTGCCCAACCCTTACCTGTTCACGCGCCCCTTTATAAACCGGGAAGCGGTACTGTCCAGCCGCATTGAAGGCACCCAGGCTTCCCTGAGCGACCTGTACGCCCTGGAGGCGCAGGTGCCCCTGTTCCCAGAGCTGGAGGTCCGCGAAGACGCGCAGGAGGTGCAGAACTACGTGCGGGCGCTGGAGCACGGGCTGTCCTCCACGCTGCCCATCAGCACCCGGCTGCTGCGCGAGATGCACGCGGTGCTGATGAGTGGCGTGCGCGGCCAGAACCGGGCGCCGGGCGAACTGCGCCGGTCGCAGAACTGGATTGGCCCGGCCGGGGCACGGCGGCGGGACGCGACCTTCGTGCCCGCGCCGCCTGGGCCCCTGCTGGAAGGCGCCCTGAACGATCTGGAACGGTTCATTCACGCGCAAAATGACCTGCCGCCCCTGGTCGAGATCGCGCTGGTGCACTACCAGTTTGAGGCACTTCACCCCTTCCTGGACGGCAATGGCCGGGTGGGCCGCCTGTTGATTACCCTGCTCTTGATTCAGCGGCAACTGCTGACCCAACCGCTGCTGTACCTCTCAGCGTATTTCGAGCGCCACCGCAGCGCGTACTACGAGCACCTGCTGGCCGTCAGTCAGCGCGGCGAGTGGGAGGCGTGGCTGGCCTTTTTCCTGCGCGGCGTGGAGCGGGAAGCAGGAGACGCGGCGCTGCGCGCCCAGCGCCTGCTGGACCTGCGCGAGGCGTGGCGCGCCCGCTACCAGCAAGAGCGGGCAGGAAGCAATCTGCTGGCCGCCACCGATCGCCTGCTGGCGCAGCCCATCACCACGGCCGGGCAGCTGCAACACGCACTGGGGGTCGTTCATCGCAGCGCGCAGCTGATCGTGGACCGTCTGCTGCGTGATGGCGTGCTGGTGGAGGTCACCGGCCGGCAGCGGGGCCGCGTGTATATGGCGCGCCCGGTGCTGGAACTCCTGGAATTGGAGCAGGTCTCTGAACAGCGCCCCACCCCAGGCAACCCCATTCAGACCCTCACCGAACCGTAAGCGAAGGAACAGCGAGTTGGGCCAACGCGGCGCCTCGCCCGCTCGCTGCAATAAAAATCCCCGCCACAGGGGGCGGGGGATTTCTCTTGTGGCGGGCCCTGTAGGACTTGAACCCACGACCTACGGTTTTGGAGACCGCCGCTCTACCAACTGAGCTAAGGACCCTTTTTCTCGCGCCGACTGGGGCGCGGGCCTGTGCAGAGTAGCAGAGGCCCCAAAAGCGTGCAAGAGGGAACGGTGAGCCGCAGCACTGTCTCTTCAGCCCGATCACGGGCCCAGACCGCCCCTGCGCCAAACGGCTTAGGCGGTGCCCAGCCCAGGCCCGGATGCTCTAGGTTGAACGGTGATGACAGCCAACCTTGCGGCGCAGCGGCCACGGGGCGCGGGGGCGCGGGCCGCCCAGGTGCTGGGGGCGTTAGAGGCCCTGTACCCCGACGCCCGCACCGAACTGGACTTTCAGACCCCCTTTGAACTGCTGGTGGCCACCGTGCTCAGCGCCCAGGCCACAGACGTGAGCGTGAACGCCGCCACCCCCGCCCTGTTTGCCGCCTACCCCGACGCCCACACCATGAGCCAGGCCCAGCCCGAGGACCTGGAGCCCCTGATTCGCCGCATTGGCCTGTACCGCGCCAAGGCCCGGAATCTGGCGGCGCTGGCCCGCCTGCTGGTGGAGCGCCACGGCGGCGAGGTGCCCAACGACTTTAACGCCGTGGTGGCCCTGCCCGGCGCCGGGCGCAAAACAGCGAATGTGGTCCTCAGCAACGCTTACGGCTACCCGGCCATTGCCGTGGACACCCATGTGGGGCGCCTGAGCCGCCGCCTGGGCCTGAGCGTGCAGACCAATCCCGACAAGGTGGAGGCCGACCTGCAGGCACTCTTTCCACGCGAGCGCTGGGTCTTCCTGCACCACGCCCTGATTCTGCATGGGCGCCGGGTGTGCACCGCGCGCAAGCCCGACTGTCCGGGCTGCGTCATGAACACCTTCTGTCCCAAAGTGGGGGTGACGTGAAGGAACGCGGCCTGTCGTGGCGCTTCTCGCGGCAGGTGTGGCTGTTCCTGAGCTCGGTGTTCGTGTTCGGCCTGTCGCAGGCTTTTACGGCGCTGTTCCTGAATTTCTACCTGCGCGCCCTGGGCCTGGGGGCCGAGTGGCAGGGCCTGCTCAACGCCCTGCCCGCCGTGACCCTGGCGGCCCTGAGCCTGCCGGCGGTGGCGCTGGCCCGGCGCATCAGCAACGCGCACACGCTGAAGGTGGGGGCCGCCCTGGGCCTTGTGGGCACCGCCCTGCTGGTGCTCGCCAACGGCCCCGCGCTGGTGGTCCTGGGGGCCATCGTGCAGGGGGCGGGCGCGGCCCTGAGCATCGTGGCGGGCTCGCCCTTCATGGCCAACCAGAGCGACGAACGCACCCGCGTGACCCTGTTTAGCGTGCAGAGCGCCCTGATGACCGGGGCAGGGTTTCTGGGCAACCTGCTGGGCGGGCAGGTACCGGCCGCCTACGCGGGCTGGACCGGCACCGAGCCAGACGGCCTGGGCGCCCTGCGCGCCGCGCTGGCGGTAGCCGCCGGGCTGCAACTGCTGGGGCTGGTGCCGGTGCTGGGCCTGAAACCCAGCGGCAAAACGGTGCGCCAGGGCCGCAGTTTCCGCGTGCAGGACAAGCGCACCATGGCCCGGCTGGTGCTGCCCAACATTCTGGTGGGGCTGGGCGCCGGGGCCACCATCCCCTTCCTGAACGTGTTTATTGAAGGCAAGTTCGGCATCAGCTACGCCGGGCTGGGCACGCTGTTCGCCTGGACCAGTCTGGCCACCGCCGCCACCGCGCTGCTGCAGCCCCTGCTGGTGCGGCGCCTGGGGCAGCTGCAGGCGGTGCTGCTGGTGCAGGCCAGCAGCCTGCCGTTTCTGGCCCTGCTGGGCTTTGCCCCCAGCCTGTGGCTGGTCACGGCCGCCCTGTTCACCCGCGGCGCCCTGATGAACGCGGCGGGCCCGGTGTACTCCGCCTACGCCATGACCGCGCTGCCCGAGGATGACCGCCCCATGTATTCGGCGGTGAACGTGATCGCCTGGGACCTGGGCTGGGCGGCCAGCAGCGTCCTGTCCGGCGTGGTGCGCGGGGCGCTGCCTTTCTCGGCGGCCTTTCACGCCCTCTTTGCCTGGACGCTGCTGATGTACGCCGCCAGCGTGCTTGCCATCTATCTGGGGCTGTACCGCCCGGCGCGCATGAAGGGGGCCCTGGCCCCGGTGTCACCGCCTGCCTGAACGTGCGCGCCCGGAAGGGGGGTAGACTGCAGGTGATGAGTGACACGTCTCCCCTTCGCCGCCTGCACCGCGTTCAGGAGCTGGACCTGAACCTCGACCGCCTGCGCGACGAGGAACACAACATTCCTGACGATCTGCGCGCCGCCCGCGCCGAGCAGGAGCGCCTGAACAACGAGCTGGAAGACACCGAAATCACCCTGGAGGGCGTGGACAAGCAGGTGCGCCAGCAGGAACTGGACCTGGCCGGCACCCGCGAGCAGATTGCCCGCGCCCGCGAAGAGCAGGAAAAGAACGCCTTTGACGCCCGCGCGCAGTCGCAGTACGGCAGCCGCATTCAGATGCTCTCCGAGCGCGCCGACGAGATGGAAGAGGACCTGGGGCCCCTCAAGGCGCGTCAACAGGAACTCAATGAACGCTCGGCCGCCCTGCGCGCCCAGCACCGCACCCTGCGCCCCACCCTGAATGAACTTGAGGGACGCGACGAAGCCCGCGTGCAGGACCTGCGCGACCAGGGCGCCGCCGACCGCCAGGAACGCGCCGATCTGGTGGCGGCCCTGGACGCCCGCACGGTGCGCGAATACGACCTGATCCGCCGGGCCAAGAAGGGCCTGGGCGTGGTGGAGATCAAGGCCGGGCGCTGCAGCGGCTGCAACGTGAACCTCCCGGTGAACGTGCAGCAGAAAGCCGCCCAGGGCAAACTGCCCCCGGTGAAGTGCCCCAGCTGTGGCCGCTTCCTGATCCGCCTGGATCTGGCTTAAGAGGCTGGTGCGCCCGCCCCGTCCAGTGCGCTGGGGGGCGGGTTTTTTAGGCCATGGCCCTTTTAAAATTCGTCCCGGTCAAACACCGCGGCAATCTGCTCGCGGTCCAGGCCCTGGCCCAGCAGGATCAGCAGCAGCACCCTCGCCTTGTGGGCGTTCAGAAAGCTGGCCGGAATTGCCCCCGCCGCCACCAGGGTCGCGCCGCCGCCCGCGTAGCCATAGACCGGCAGCACCGGCCCCGCGTGGGTGCGGGTGGCAATGACCACCGGTTTCTCGGTCGCCTGAATCAGGGGCAGCAGTTCGGCGGGCAGGTTGCCGGTGCCCAGCGCGGCAATCACCAGCCCGTCGGCCCGTTCGGCGGCCTCGGCGTAGCCCTCGCCGGTCCAGCCCGCGTAGGCATACAGGATGTCCACCCGGCTCGTCAGGTGGGCCGGGTGGTAGGTGGCGCGCGGCTCTGGCATGGCGAAGTAATGCACCCGGGCACGCACCCCCTCGCGGTCAATGCGGCCTATGGGCCCCGGGTAGCCGCCAAAGGCGTCCACGGCGGTGGTGTGAATCTTGGTCACGGTACGGGCATCGAAAATGTCGCCGCCAATCACCACCAGCGGCCCCCGGCCCCGGCTGCTGGGGTGCAGGGCCACATGTGCGGCGTCCAGCAGATTCGCCGGGCCGTCCCAGGACACCTCCTCGGCGTGGCGCATGCTGCCAGTCAGGACCACCGGAATGGGCACGTCCAGCAGGAGGTGCAGGGCAAAGGCCGTTTCTTCCAGTGTGTCGGTGCCGTGCGTGACCACCACGCCGTCGTGCGCTGGGGCCAGGTCCCGGATCAGGGCCGCCAGCTGCCCCATGTGCACCGGGGTCACATGCGGGCTGGGCAGGTTGAAGGGCTGGGCGTCTGTGACCTGCACCCCGTCCAGGCCGGGCAGGCTGGGGGGCTGCTGCGGGGTCAGGCCGCGCCCGTCGGGGCTGGGGCGGCTGGCAATGGTGCCGCCCGTGTGAATCACCGCGAGGCGGGGGGCAGGGGTGGACATGCCGGGCATCCTAACGTGCCCACCCAGGCGGCTGTCCGGCCGGGCAGGTCAGGCGACCCTACTGACGGCGCAACCGCACCCAGACCAGGGCCAGCACAAACACGGCCGCCCCCAGCGGCAATTCGGCCAGCAGGGCGCTGCCCAGTTCGGCGCCCCCCCGGGTACGCTGCCACAGGCCAATGCCCACCCACAGCAGCGCGGCGGCCAGGGCAATCAGCAGTTGACGGGCCAGCGCAGGCACGCGCGCCTTACTCCCGGGCGGCGTCAATCAGGGCCTGGGCGCCCTGGTTCAGCATGTCGGCGGCCAGTTCGGCGCCCAGATCGGCGCATTCGCCGGGGTCGCCCTGGGTGGTGCCGCGAATCACCTTGGTGCCGTCCAGCGCGCCCACCCAGCCTTCCAGGGTCAGCACGCCGCCCTTGACGGTGGCGTGCGCGCCCACCGGGGCCATGCACCCGGCGCCCAGCCCGGCCAGGAACTCGCGCTCGGCCGTAATGCGGTCATCGGTGGTGTGGTCGTGGATGGCGTAGGCCACCTCAATGCTCAGGTCGTCGTCGGCGCGGGTTTCCAGGGCCAGGGCGCCCTGCCCGGGGGCGGGCAGCAGAATGTCGGGTTCCAGGAACTCGTCAATGCGGTGGCGCATCTCGGTGCGGATCAGGCCAGCGGCGGCCAGGATGATCGCGTCGTACTCGTCGCCAGCCAGCGCGGCAAGGCGGGTGTCAATGTTGCCGCGCAGGTTCACGATCTGCAGGTCCGGGCGGTAGGCGCGCAGGAACGCCTTGCGCCGCACGCTGCTGGTGCCCACCCGGGCGCCCTGCGGCAGCTCCGAGAGTTTCTTCATGCCTTCCTTGCCGATCAGCACGTCGCGGGCGTCCACGCGGCGGGGAATGGCGCTGACCTCCAGGCCGTCCGGCTGCTCGGTGGGCAGATCCTTGAGGGAATGCACCGCAATATCAATGCGCCCGCCCAGCAGGGCATCTTCGATTTCCTTGACCCAGAAGCCCTTGTCGCCCTTCTGAGCCATGGCTTCCAGGCTGCCCCGGTTGCGGTCGCCGCCGGTGCTGATCGTCTGGATGCGGAAGTCCGTGTCGGGCCATTCCTCTTTCAGCCGGGCCACCACCCAGTGGGTCTGTGCGAGCGCCAGAGTCGAGCCGCGCGTGCCTACCGTCACCATCCGCATAACCTGACCAGTATACGGGCTGGGGACAGGACAGGCGGTCAGCCCTGGGGCAGCCCGGCCCGGCACAATGAGCGCAGATGACCACCTTTGCCGACTCCTGGCTGTGGGGCGTGGGCCTGGGCCCGGGGCCCCTGGACGCCGCCGATCTGGGCCTGCTGCGCGAACTGGGCGTGCAGGCCGCCTGTCTGACCGCGCCCTGGGCCCAGTTGCAGCCCACTGGCCGGGGCCGCCTGAATGCCGGCACGCTGGCCGCCCTTGACCGCCTGACCGACGACCTGCTGACCCTGGGCGCGCAGCCGTGGCTGAGCCTGGACGGCGCGCTGCCCCCCGCTGTTGACGCCGCCGGAGGCTGGCTGGCCCGCGACACGGCCCACCGCTTTCAGGACTACGCCTATCTGGTGGGCGAGGCCCTGGCCGACCGCGCGGCGGCTGTGTTCACCCTGTGGCCGGCGCTGGGCACGCCCCCGGCACCGCCGGCCCTGCACAGCTTTCCGGCGCACCATCACCGCCTGCTGGGGCACGGCCTGGCCACCCGGGCGCTGCGCGAGGCCGGCGCGCGGCAGCTTGGCCTGGGCCACCATTTCGCCCCGGCGTGGCCTGCCCGCGACCACGACGCCGACGAGCAGGCCGCCGCCCTGGTGGCCGCGTGGCGCAACGACCTGTGCACCGGGCCCGTGCGGCGCGGCGCCTACCCTGCCCCAGTGCTGGAGGTGCTGGGCGAACGCACCCCTGCCCTGCTGGACGCCGTGCGCCCCGGGGACCTGGAGACCATCGCGGCGCCGCTGGACCTGCTGGGCGTGGGCTACGACCAGCCGGCCTGGGTGCAGGCCCGCCCGGGTGCGCCGCTGGGGCTGGACGTGGGCCTGGTGCCTGACCGCGAGCGCACCGGCGCCCCAGGGTCCGAGGGGCTGACCCAGGTGCTGACTGACCTGAAGGCACAACTGGGCGAGGCAGGGCCGCCGCTGGTGGTGGCGCTGGGGGGCGTGTGGGCCGAGGCCCCTTTACCGGACGGCCGGGTGCCGGACAGTGGGCGGGTTCGGTTTCTGGAGGGGCATGTTCAGGCGGTGGCGGACGCGGCGGCGCGGGGGGTGGGGGTGCGGGGGGTTCTTGTGGGGGAACTGCTGGACCGGGGGGAAGGGTTGGGGTTGGTGCGGGTGGATGGGGGGACGGGAGAGAGGGTTCGGAAGGGGAGTTTTGGGTGGGTGGCAGGGGTGGTTCGGGGGGGATGAGGGCGGCGCTTCCCCGCTCGCCCCACCCCCCCAGCCCCCCTACCCCGGAGGGGCAGGGGGGAGTTTTCCGCTGCGCTCGGCAAACGTTGACTGACGGTGTGGGGCGGCTTGGCTTCGCCCCGCGTTGTACGCCGTCGCCTTGCTCCGCCCATCGCCCCACGCCCGCGCGCTGCGCGCACGACGGCTTCCGTTGCTCACCCCGCAGGGGTGAAGGGTGGGGACGCTGAGGGCACGAGGTTCTACTTTGAAAAGCGGCAGGAGCCAGAGCTGCTTTTGCCGTTCAAAGTAGAACCTTCTGGGCCGCACCAAGCCTTCTTGCCCCTCTACCACCCAGGTCCAGACGAGGCCGTCGTGCCCGAAGGGCGCGGGCCATTGCGCGGTCTCGGAGGATGGCGTCGAAGCCGGACACGTCAACGAGTAGAGCAACCCCAGCCGACGCCAGTAAAAACTCTTGCCCAGCGCAGCGCCGCTCCCCCCTGCCCCTCTGGGGTAGGGGGGCTGGGGGGGTGGGGCAAGCCAGAAAACGTCATCGCCCATCCCCCGCATGAACCCCGCCTCATCCCCCCATGCGCCACTCGGCAGATGCGCCCCCCACCCCCCGCCCCCTAGCCTGACCCCATGACCCCGCCCTCCCCCGCCCCCTCGCCCCCACCCGAACGGTCCAGCCGCGCCCTGGCCGTCCTGGGCACCTACCTGGGCCCCCTCAAGTGGCAGGTGGCCGCCTTGGCCGCCCTGCTGCTGACCGGCACAGCACTGAACCTGCTGCTGCCCCAGCTGCTGCGCCGCTTCGTGGACAGCGCCAAGCTGGGCGCCGGGGCCGATGTGGGGCTGCTGGTGCGGCTGGCGGGGCTGTATCTCGTGCTGGCCGTCGGCGTGCAGCTGATGACCGCCGGGGCCACCTACGTGGGCGCCCGGGTGGGCTGGACCGCCACCAACCGCCTGCGCGCGGACCTGATGGCGCACCTTCTGTCTCTGGACATGCGCGAGCACAAGGAACGCACCCCCGGCGAGATGATCGAGCGCATTGACGGCGACGTGACGGCCCTGAGCAACTTCTTCTCGCAGTTCGCGGTGCGGGTCTTTGGCGCGGCCCTGCTGCTGACGGGCGCCCTGATCATGTTCTTCCGCGAAGACTGGCGGGTGGGCCTGGGGGTGGCCCTGTTCACGCTGGTCACGCTGGGCGCCATGAACCGGGTGCGCAAACTGGGTGTGGAACCCACCCGCCTGGAGCGCGAAGCCAGCGCCCGGCTGTTCGGCTTCGTGGAAGAGCGCCTCTCGGGCCTGGACGATATTCGCAGCCTGGGGGCCGGCGAGCACCACCTGCGGCGCTTTTTGCAGACGCAGCGCACCTTTTTTACCCGCTCCATCACCTCCTGGCGGCGCCGGAGCGTGGTGTGGCAGCTGAGCATGCTGCTCTTTGCCATTGGCTATGTGGGCGTGCTGACCGCCGCCGTGGGCCTGTACGCCGCCGGGGCCATCTCATTGGGCACCGCCTTTCTGATGTACCAGTACATGACGCTGGTGGAAGAACCCATTGACCAGCTCACCCAGCAGCTGCAGGACCTGCAAAAGGCCGGGGCCAGCCTGGGGCGCGTGTCCGAACTGCTGGCCCTGAAGAGTGCCGTGGTGGGCGGGGCCACACCCCTGCCCCCCGGACCCCTGGCGCTGGACTTTGAGCACGTCACCTTCTCCTACACCCCCGAGGACCCCGCCAGCCGCCCAGTCCTACGGGACGTGTCGCTGCACCTGCCCGCCGGTCAGACCCTGGGCCTGCTGGGCCGCACCGGCAGCGGCAAGACCACCCTCACCCGCCTGGTCTCCCGCCTCTACGACGCCACCGAGGGCGAGATTCGCCTGGGCGGCGTGAACGTCACCCACACGCCGCTGCAGGACCTGCGCCGCCGCGTGGCCGTGGTCACGCAGGACGTGCAGCTGTTCCAGGCCAGCGTGCGCGATAACCTGAGTTTCTTTGACCCGCAGGTGGGTGACGACGCCGTGGAAGCCGCACTGCGCGAGGTGGGCCTGGGGGCGTGGCTGGACCGGCTGGAAGAGGGTGTGCGCACGCCCCTGCCCACCGGCAGCCTCTCGGCCGGCGAGGCGCAACTGCTGGCCTTTGCCCGCGTGCTGCTGCGCGACCCCAGCCTGATCATCCTCGACGAGCCCAGCAGTCGCCTGGACCCTGCCACCGAGGCCCTGCTGACGGCGGCCATGACCCGCCTGCTGTCCGGGCGCACCGCCATCATCATCGCCCACCGCCTGGACACCGTGGCGCGCGCCGACCGGATCCTGGTGCTGGGCGGCGGCGAGATTCTGGAACACGGCGCGCGCGACGCCCTGGCCCGCGACCCCGGGAGCCACTACGCCGCCCTGCTGCGCGCGGGCGTGCTGGACGACGGCGAAGGGGTGCTGGCATGAGGGGGGAAGTGGTCAGTAGGAAGTGGGAAGCGGGAAAAACCGCTCCTGCTGTTGCTCTCGCCTGCCGTTCTCCACTCACCACTGCCCACTCCCCACTCCCCGGAGCCCCCGCATGACCACCACCCCCCTCCCCCAGCCCAACGAACGCACCTTCGCGCTCTCCAAAGAGCTGTTCAAGTACAGACCCGGCCTCTTTGCCTTCAACCTGCTGATGTGGGGCATGGTCCACGCCTCGCCCGCGCTGCTGACGCTGGCCGTGAGCGGCGTGTTCGGCGCGCTAGAACGGGCCGATGACCTGAAGGGCGCAGGGCAGCCCCTGGACCCGGCCATTGCGGCGGCGTGGACCGCGCTGGGCTGGTTCGCCTTCGTGCGCCTCAGCCGCTTTGGCATCTTTTACGGGGCGTTCCGTGCCTGGATTGAACTGTGGTACACCCTGGACGCCCTGGTGCGGCGCAACCTGCTGGGCTACCTGCTGACTGCCCGGCGCAGCCGCCGCCTGCCGGACACCCCCGCCGAGGCGGTCAGCCGCTTCCGCGACGATGTGGACGATGTGGCCGGCTACACCGAAGTTTGGGTGGACGGCGCGGGCTTCCTGCTGTACTCGGCCGTGGCGGTCACCCTGATGGCGCGGGTGGACCCGCTGATTACCCTGCTGGTGTGCGCGCCGCTGCTGCTGATGGTGCTGTTTGTGCAGCGCCTGTCGCCTACCATCCGCAGCTACCGCCGCCGCATGCGCGAGGCCACCGCCCGCGTGACCGACTTTATTGGCGAAACCTTCGGGGCCGTGAGCGCCGTGAAGCTGGCCGCCCAGGAAGACCGCATGGTGGCGCACCTGCGCGCCCTGGGCGAAACCCGGCGCCACGCCGCCCTGCGCGACGTGCTGCTGACTGAACTGATCCGGGGCGTGAACACCAACATGGTGAACCTCGCCGTGGGGCTGGTGCTGCTGCTGGGCGCCAACAAGGTGCGCGGCGGCGCGATGGATGTTCAGGACTTCGTGCTGTTTATCGGCCTGCTGCCGCGCCTGACTGGCTCCATGGGCTTTTTTGGCGACGCCATTGCCCGCCACCGCCGCACCGGGGTCAGCTACGACCGCATGACCCGCCTGCTGCAAGACGCCCCCGACACCACCATCGTGGCCCACCACCAAGTGTACCTGCAGAGTGACCCGCCCCCGGCCCCCGCCATTCCCACCGCTGCGCCGCTGCAGGAACTGCGCGTGCAGCACCTCACCGCCACCCACCCGGGCGGGCTGGGCCTTCAGGAGGCCAGTTTCCACCTGCGCCGGGGGGAATTCGTGGTGGTCACGGGCCGGATTGGCAGTGGCAAGACCACCCTGCTGCGCGCGGTGCTGGGCCTGATTCCGGCGCAGGGCGGGCAGGTGTTCTGGAACGGCGAGGCCGTGGAGGACCCCGCCTCGTTCTTCGTGCCGCCCCGCAGCGCGTATACGGCCCAGTTGCCCAACCTCTTTTCCGACACCCTGGCCGAGAACATCACCAGCGGCGCGGACCGCACCCACCTGGACCGCGCCGTGCAGCTGGCGGTGCTGGAGCCCGACCTGGACGCCCTGCAAAGCGGCCTGGACACCCCGGTGGGCGCACGCGGCGTGAAGCTGTCCGGCGGCCAGATCCAGCGCGCGGCCGTGGCCCGCATGCTGGCCCGCCCCGCCGACCTGCTGGTTTTCGATGACGTCTCCAGCGCCCTGGACGCCCGCACCGAAGCCCAGCTGTGGCAGGGCCTGAGCACCACCGACGCCACCTGCCTCGTGGTCAGCCACCGCCGCGCCGCCCTGCTGCGCGCCGACCGCATTCTGCTGCTGCAAGCTGGCCGCCTGACCGACGAAGGCACCCTCCCCGAACTGCTCGAACGCAGCGAGGAAATGCGCGCGCTGTGGGCGGAGGAAGGGGAATAGAGGGGTGTAGGACGTGGGTTGTGGGGTGTAGGGGAAGGCGGGAGTGGGGAGTAGGAAGTGGGAAGTGGAAACAGAAGGAGGCGCGGGCCAACATGCCCCGCGCCTCCTGCCTTTGTGTTTTGAAGTTGAAAGTAGAACCTTCCAGGCCGCACCACGCCTTCCTGCCCCTCTACCGCCCAGGTCCAGACGAGGCCATCGTGCGCGCAGCGCGCGGGCCATTGCGCGAAGGCGGAGGATGGCGTCGAAGCCGGACACGTTACCGAAACGAGCAACTCCGCCAACTTCAGTAAAAACTCTTGCCCAGTGCTAACGCCGCTCCCCCCGTCCCCTCTGGGGATGGGGGGCTGGGGGGGTGGGGCAAGCCAGCAAGCCCCACCCTCACCCCCTCAAATCTCCTGCAGCGGAATTGCCGCCAACCAATCCGGCACCTCATCCGGCGCATACGTGTCAAACACCAGCCGCGTCAGCGCCACCAGCGGATACCCCCCCAGCTCGCCCCCGTCCTTCCGCCGGTCCACAATGCAGGCAATCCCCACACACCGCCCCCCCGCCGCCTCGGCCGCCCGCACGGCCTTCAGGACGCTGCCGCCCGTGGTCAGCACGTCCTCCACGGCCACAAAGGTCTCCCCGGGCGCCACCGTAAAGGCCTCCCGGATCTTCATGCCGCCCTGCCCGTCTTTCTCGGCGAAGAGGGCGCGGGTACCGAAGTGGCGGGCTGTTTCATAGGCCAGCACCACCCCGCCCATCGCCGGGCCGATGATGAACTGGGCCTGAATCCCGGCGTCCTTGACCGCCTGCGCCAATGCCTGCCCAATCTGCTCGGTGTACTGGGGGTACTGCAGCACGGTGGTGCTCTGCAGGAACTTGGGGCTGTGGCGCCCGCTGGCCAGCAAAAAGTGACCCTCGTGGTAGGCGCCGGCCTGCTGATACAGCTCTAGAACGTTCATGGGGGCAGTATTCCCCATCCGGACCCCGGGCCGCTGGCCTAGACCGGCTGGCCGATGCGCCCGGGGCCCAGGGTGCGCTCTGATGGGGGCTGCAGGCCAGCGCCCCCCGGCATCAAGAAAGCCATAGGGCGCGCGGGGCCGCCAAGCAGAAAGAATAGGCGCAGCCCGGCGGGGCGGCGAGGGGTGGAAAGCTCAGGTGAATCAGGCGTTTGTGGATGCAAGCTGGAACGAGGTCCCCACGGAAGAGGGGCTGAGCGGCGTGGGCGGCTGGGGCCTGATTCTCATCGTGCCGGGCGCGCTGCCCGCCCGGGTGCAGGGCCAGCTGCGCGCGCCGGACAACAACGCCGCCGAGGTGCGCGCGGTGCTCGAAGCCGTGCGCGCCGCGCCGCCTGGGCAGCCCCTGACCGTGCACACCGACAACGAGGCCGTGATTGCCTCGGTGGGGCGAGGCCGGGGGCCAGAGTTCCTGGCCGACGCCGCCCGCGAGGTCCGCGACGAGGCCGAGGCGCGCGGCGTGGACCTGCGCCTGCGCTACGCCCCGCGCACCCGGCGCCACATGCAGGCCGCCCACCTGCTGGCGAACGACGCCCGGCGCGGTCTGGGCACCCCTGGCCTGACAGAAACCCGCTCTGACGTGCTGATCGAGCAGCGCGCCGCCGGGGGCGAGGCCCGCGTGAGCCTGCGCCGCCCCGGCGAGCGCGTGACCGCCCATGTGCCGCTGGATTTCGCCTCGGAGGTGCCGCCCAGTGCCCAGGCGCTGCTGGCGGCGGTGGGGCTGGCGCTGCCCGGCGAGGTGCTGGTGGTGCGCCGCGCCAGCAAGGTGGCCCAGGCCTTGTGGCAGCGCCCCGAACGCGCCCTGCGCCCCGGGGCCCAGGCCCTGCTGCAGGGCGCCCGGCGCGCGGCCGATGAAAGCGGCGTGCAGGTGGAATTCCTGGGGGTGGGCTAAGTGCCTCGCCCCTCCCATTCCAACGTTTCAGAAAAACGCAGAAACGTTTCCATTCTCGGGGCGAGGCACTTTTTTCGGTTCTCGCTCTGCGACGCAGCTGTTCCAGCCCGCTCGGTTGATCTAAAGATCAACAGCGAGCGATTTAGCAGGGAGTACGCTGAGCCATGCGCCTCAGTTCATTTGCGGTGGAGGTGGGGGGTGCCCCGGCCCCGGGCCGGCAGGGCACGCAGGTGCGCGTGTGGGGCGAGACGGACCTGCTGCTGGTTTCAGCCCCCTTGCCCGGGGTGCTGCGCGTGCGCCTCATTCCCGAAGCGCGCGCCGGGTCGCTCTCGTTTCCCCGCCCGGCGTCCAAACCCAGCTTTGCGCTGCGCCCGGGGCTGCCCGAAGGCGTAAGCCTCAGCGCCGCCGAGGACGGCGACGACCTGCTGATCATCGGCGGGGGGCTGGCGCTGAAGCTGGACCGCCGGACGGGCGCGTGGCAGGTGCTCAGCGGCAGCGGGCCGGGGGCGCGGGTGCTGGCCCAGGCGCACGCCTGGAGCGGCGAGGCCCCCGCCCCCCGCCCCGCGCTGGACGCCGAACGCTTTGCCCTGCGCCGCACCCGCCTGCACCTGGGAGCCCCGGAAGGCGCGGCCTACCTGGGCTTTGGCGAGAAGGTGGGGCCGCTGGACAAGCGGGGGCAGCACCTCACCTTCTGGAACACCGACTGTTTTCCCCACCACCTCGAAACCGACCCGCTGTACGTGTCCATTCCCTTCACCACGGTGCTGCAGGGAGGCCGCGCCCACGGCCTGTTCCTGGACGAGTCCTGGCGCCTGGAAGCGGATGTGGCGCGCACCCACCCCGAAGAACTGCGCTTTGCCTCGGCGGGGCCGGAGCTGGACCTGTATGTGATCGCCGGGCCCCGCCCCGCCGACGTGCTGCGCCGCTACGCGGACCTGACCGGCACGGCCCCCATGCCGCCCCTGTGGGCCCTGGGCGCCGCGCAAAGCCGCTGGGGCTACCGCACCGAAGGCGACCTGCGCGCCGTGATTGCCGGCTACCGCGAGCGCGGCCTGCCGCTGGACAGCGTGTACGTGGACATTGATTACATGGACGCCTACAAGGTCTGGACAGTGAACCGCGCGAACTTCCCGGACCTGCGGGCGCTGGTGAAAGAGGCGGCGGGCCAGGGCGTGAAACTGGTGCCCATCGTGGACCCCGGCGTGAAGGTGGAAGCGGGCTACGAGGTCTACGAGGAGGCCGTGCGCGGCGACCATCTGGTGCGCACCGCCCGGGGCGAGGTGCTGGTGGGCGAGGTCTGGCCGGACCCGGCGGTCTTCCCGGACTTCACCCGGCCCGAGGTGGTGGCGTGGTGGGCGGGGCACCACCGCCTCTTTGCCGAAGCGGGCATTCAGGGCCAGTGGAACGACATGAACGAGCCCGCGTGCTTTTCCCTGCGCCAGCCGCAGCCCACCGAGGGCAAGACACTGCCCTACGACGCCCGGCACGGCACGCGCACCCACCTGGAGGTGCACAACGCCTATGCCAACGGCATGAACGAGGCCAGCCGCGCCGGCTACGCGCGCTTCAGTCCCGGCATCCGGCCCTGGATTCTCACCCGCGCCGGGTACGCGGGCATTCAGCGCTCGGCGGCGGTGTGGACCGGCGACAACGCGGCCAGTTGGGGCCACCTCGCCCTCAGCCTGCCCATGCTGGGCGGCCTGGGCCTGAGCGGCGTGCCGTTTGTGGGGGCGGATGTGGGCGGCTTTGGCGGCGACAGCACCGGGGAACTGCTGGTGCGCTGGTATCAGGCGGCGCTGGGCTATACCTTTGTGCGCAACCACGCGGCCCTGGGCACCGCCGACCAGGAACCGTGGCGCTTTGGCGAGCCCTACACGGCCCTGGTGGGCGCGGCGCTGGAACGGCGCTACCGGCTGCTGCCGCACCTGTACACCCTGGCGCACGCGGCCACCCGCACCGGGCTGCCCCTGCTGCGCCCGCTGGCCCTGCACTTCCCCGGCGATGAGGACGCCCTGCGCGAGGAGGGCCAGTACCTGCTGGGCGAGGGCCTGCTGGTGGCCCCAGTGCTGCGCGGCGGGGTGAGGCGGCGGCAGGTGTATCTGCCCGCTGGCCGCTGGGCCGAGGTGTTCAATCTGGGCCGCTTTGGCGCTATTCACGAGGGCGAACAGTATGTGACCGCCCAGGCGCCGCTGGACACGCTGCCCCTGTACCTGCGCGCTGGCGAGGCCCTGGCCCTGACCCAGGGGGCCCCCCACACCACCACCGCGCGCTGGGCGGACCTGACGTGGCTGGTGCACGCCGGCCCCCACGGCTTCGTGGGCCAGCTGTACGAGGACGGCGGCGACGGCCCGGTGCGCGGGCGCCTGACCCGGCTGCTGGGCGAGCGCCACGGGGCCCAGGTGCTGATCCGCCGCGAGGTGGAGGGCGAGAATTTTCCCGAGCCGCGCGTGAGCCTGCGGGTGGCGGGCCTGGGCCATGTGCGCCGCGTGGACGGCGCCGTGAACTACACCTACGAGGACGGCGTACTCACGCTGACCCTACCGGCGCGCTGGTCGGCCCTGACGCTGGAACTCGATGAAGAGGAGGACAGCGGCCCCGACCCGGACACCCTGGAGGTTGAGGACCGCTAAACCAAGCGCCGGACACCCTCTGCAAGGCGTCCGGCGCGCGACAGGCCACAGGGGCCGGGCTTCAGCGGCTGGCTTCCCCCTGCGGCGTGGCAGTCACGGTGACCCGCTGGCCCTGGCGCAGGCCCTTGAAGGTCACGTCGGCGTGGGCGGTCACCGGCTGGCCCAGCGCGTTGGCGGCGTCCTGGGCCACGGTCTGCACGAAGAATTCCATGTCGCGCACCACCGGGTGCCCGATAAAGGCGTCCACGTAACTGTCCAGGCTGAACAGTTCCAGCAGCCCCGGGCCGGCCTCGTAGCGCAGGGCCAGGGTGCTGCCGGGGCCGGGGTTGCCGGTGGCCGGGCAGAGGGGAGGCAGGTGCAACACATGCTCAACCAGGGTGCTCAGGTCCGGACGGGCGTTGGCGATGACCCGCAGCCGGGCCGCGGGCGCCGGCTCGCTCATGCGGCGGCAGAGCGGGCCGCGTGCCGCAACCGGAAAGCGAACAGCGCGGCGATCAGGTACTTGGCCACGATGTCGGCGAAGATGATCTGGAGAATCTCGTTGTTCGTTTTGATGCCCCAGAACGCCAGCAGGGTAAACAGAATGGAGTCCAGCGGCACGCTGACGGCATTACTGGCCAGCACCCGGGTCCACCAGCTGCGGCGGATAAAGCGCTGGTAGACGGCGGTATCGGCCAGTTCGCCCACCAGAATCGCCAGGAAGCTGGCGCCGATAAAACGCCATTCCGTGCCCGTCACCAGGGCAAACACCGTATTGACCAGCAGAGCTGCCCCAATGGCGATGTACACCGCGTTCAGGCCCCCGGCGCGGTGAATGCGGTCGCGCAGGGTGAACACGGCGGCGAAGAAAATGGTGCCCACACTCAGCAGCCCAAACACCGGCAGCGGAATGAAGGTATTCAGCGTGAGGTTGGCGAGCAGAATGCTCAGCGCGTACAGAGCAATCAAGAGCAGGGGCAGCGGGGCAAGCAGGCCCCGAGCGGGAGAGTGGTTCATAGGTGCCTCCAGCCGCAGCGACAAAACAGGTCGCGGGCCACCCCGCAGGGTAGCAGATATGGGCCAAAAGCGGCCTTGTCAATGGTGCGGACGGTGTTTAAAGCCGGTGCGGCGGCCGTGAGGAAAATATCGTCTAGGACGACGGCCCCGTTCACCTTCCTCTGCGGCGCCGCTCTGCGAGACCCCCACAGGCGGAAGAGGAAAGCGCCGTGTCCATCAAATCGTCCTAACTCAACTGTTGAAACGGGCCGCACCAGTGCTGGTACGGCGTTCCGTTAGCTCCGCACACCACCTGGAACAGCACTCGGATACACACATCACCCCCAGAAGAGCCTCCGTTCCGGCTCGCTCTCCCAGTCTGCTGCGCCTCCGCTCCAGTCCGCGTTGAGCTTACCGGCGGCGGCCGAAGCGCAGTTTGGGGGTGGGGGCCGGGGCCTCGGGGGCCGGGAGGGGCGCAATGGCCTCGAAGTCGCGCACCGCGCCCTGCAGCCAACCCGGGGCGCCGCCGGGGCGCAGCAGGTCCTCGCTGGGCACCCAGGTGGCGCCCATGACCGTTCTCAGGTCGGGCTGCAGAATGCCCGCGCAGTATTCGGTGCCAAAAATCAGGTTCAGGCGCATGCCGCCTTCCGCGCCGTGCATGCCGCGCGCCGCGTGTGAGCCCACCAGTTTCAGGTCACTCACCGCCAAGCTCACCTGCTCGCGGATGGTGCGGCGCAGCTGCAATTCCACGGGATTGGCGCCCGTGGCGGCATTCAGGATGAAGCCGGGCAGGTCGTGGCTGCCGCCGGGCAGCAGCGGCTCGCGCGGGCTGGTGATCAGGTAGGCGCCCCGGTGCACGATCAGGGCGAACGCCCCCACCTGATAGGCGGTGGGCAGGGTTTGCTCTTGGGAAGGGGTTATCACGATGGGGGCGCTCCTGGGGACCGGGGCGGCAGAAGGGGGGGACGGTGGGCGGGGTCAGGGCATTGTACCCCCCGCCCTCAGCGCCGTCATGACCGCCAGAGGGGGGGAACCAGCACCTGGGCCCGCAGCGCCCCGGCCAGTTCGCGCAGCGCCGGGTCGTGGGCCGGGCTGGTCCAGGCCGGGGACTGCACCAGCAGCAGCGCCCGCACCTCCGCTGGGTCGGGCAGGCCCGCGCCGGGGGCCGCCTGCCGGGTCAGGGTGACGCGGCCATGCAGGTCGGCGGGCAGCAGCGGCGAGACCTCGGTCCAGGTGCGGGCCAGATCAAATCCCTCGGCCACGGGCAGCCCCGCGTGCCAGTGGGGATACAGCGTGTTCACCTGCCGGATAAGCCCAGAGCGCAGCCCCAGCCCCGCCCAGTTGCCCGGACGCACCCGCGCTGGATCGCCGGAAAAGCTGGCGAGGTCGTGGTGCGAATCCAGATTCAGCACGGCGTGGCCGGGAAACCGCTCCAGCCACGCCCAGGCGTCCGCGTGGCTGAGGGTGAGCCAGGTGGGCACCCCCGCGTAGGCCCGCAGCGCCGCCCAGCCGGGGTACAGCGGAAAATCGGCATCCAGGGCGGCCCAGGGGGCGGCGGGGTCCCCCTCTCCCCCACGCCGCTGCGCCCGCGCGGTCCAGGCGGCCAACCGGTCCTCCTCGCGGTCACGGGTGCCCCAGATCGGCGCGTCGAACACCAGTTCCCGGGTGCCCGAAAAGGCGTCCCAGTCCACACTCAGCAGCAGGCCAGAAGGCGGCTGGTCTGGGGGGTGGGTCATGTTGGGGGTCCCAGTCATCGGCGCCTCGCGGGCCCATGATGACAGGAGGATGGGGCGATGAAGACGGAAAGAGAGCCCTTCGCGCCCCTGCCCTCAGCGACGCCCTCACGGCGGTCTCCCGTTCCGTAGAGGGGAGAAAAGGACCCCCCTCAACGCCAACCGCTGTTTGTCGCGGTCACTCGCGCTGCTCGCCCCACATGACCTGGAGGGTTCACCTTCAGGTCATGTGGTCACCGCCCTCAGAACCGGTACAGGTAGGAAGTCGTCGCGCCGCCTTCGCGCACAAAGCCCAGGCGGTCGTTGATCGCCAGCATGGGCGCGTTGTCGCTGGCGTTGTCGGTGCGGATCAGAGGCGCGCCCAGGGCCTGGGCCACGCGAATGGCCTCCAGTTTGAGCAGGGTCGCCACCCCACGGCCGCGCCACGCCCGCGTGACCCCGGTGAGGCCCGTCAGCAGGTCGGGGCTGGCCTCGCTGCGAAACAGGGTGGTCTGCCCAATGAAGGCGCCGCCGTGCTCGGCCACCAGATAGCCGTCCGGCAGCAGGCTGGGGTCGCCCAGCACCGCTTCCTGAAACACGGCCAGCGACAGGGGCGTGGCCGGCTCTGCACGGGGCACGTCCTGGCGCACGTCGCTCATCAGGGCGTGCAGGCGCGCCTCGAGGTCCGGCTCGTTGGCCGCGCGCAGGGCCGTCAGGGAATGCAGGCGCACGCCCTGGGCAGCCAGCCGCTCGGCCAGCCCCGCATACGGGGCCCCGTCGAACGTCGCCACGTCCAGCACGCTGAAGAAGTACCGTTTGTCGCCCACAAAACCCCGGCGGGTCAGGAACCCCGGGGCCACCGGGTGCTCATCCCGCGCCAGGAGCCGCGCTGATTCGGCGCCGAGCCCACGGAGCCGCGCCTCCAGGGCCACGCAGAGCGCCCGGCCCACCCCCTGCCCCTGCCACACCGGGGCCACGCCCAGTTCCAGGATGAAGCGCCCCGGGTGGTACGCGCCCGGGTTCTGAAAGTACGCGGCGGTGCCCAGCACCTCGTCACCCTGCCGGGCCACCAGCACGCCCGCGTGGTACCCCCAGCCCCGCTGCTCCTCGTCGCGCCTGCGCAGTTCCGCGCCGCTGACCGGGTCGTGGGGCAGCGCGGCGGTGTAGGCGCGGGCCGCCGCGTCCCACTCGTGGGCCTCTACCGGGCCAACGTCAACCCGGGCCACCCCGGGCACCTGCGGGCCGGTCATACCCCACCCCATTTCATCTCGATCCAGGCCACGCGCGGGCGAAAGCCCAGGCGCTCGTTCAGGGCCAGCATGGGCGCGTTCGTGGTGGCGTTGCCCGTCCAGACCTCCTGCGCGCCGCGTTCGCGGGCGACCCGCAGCGCGGCCAGCTTGACCGCCAGGGCCAGCCCCTGCCGCCGCCACTCGCGCCGGGTGCCGGTCAGGCCGGTGTTCAGGCGGCCCGGGTGGTGCTCGTCGCCGTACAGTTCCGACAGGGCCGCCACCTCGCCCCCCTCGGTCACGGCCAGCAGCACGCCTTCGGGGAAGAACTCCGGGCGGTCCAGGCGCTGCTGGCAGAAGCGCTCAAAGGGCACGGGCGTGGCTTCTCCGGTGCGCGGCACGTCCTCGCGGGCGGCCACCCAGCCGTCGTAATAGGCGTGCAGGGCGGCGTCCCGGCCCTGCTCGGCCTGCAACTCGGCCAGGGACCGCAGGCGCAGCCCCCGGGGCAGGACCTCGGCCTGGGCCCAGGTGGCGGCGTCGAAATCGGCCATCTCCAACACGTTGTCGAAAAAGCGCATGACCTCGGTAAAGCCGCGCGCCTGCAAGAAGGCCACGCCCTGCGGCTCGTCCTCGTAGCTGCCGGCCAGCACCTCCTGGGCGCCCCGGGCCTGCAGGTGGGTGCCCAGCACCTCGGCCAGTGCGGTGCCAATGCCCTGCCCCCGCGCCCCCGGGTGCACGCCCAGTTCGGCGTGGTAGCGCCCCGGGTGGTACATGCCGCCAAACTGCAGCGCCGAAGCGGCGCCCAGCAGCGCGCCGCCACCTTCCTGGGCCACCCACTGCGCCACATGCAGGCCCAGGGGATCGGCGCGCAGGGTGCGCAGGTCATGGGCGAGGCGCTCAGCGGTCCAGGGGTGGCGGGGGTTAACCACACTGAGCAGCTCGGCCAGAGCGGGCAGGTCGTGGTCCGTGGCCTCGCGGATGGTGACGTTCAGGGCCGCGCGGGTCATACCCCGCTCCCGGCGGCGATGGGGCGGCGCTCACCCGTGACGGGGTCCAGGTGCAGTTCGTAACGGCTGCGGGTGGGCCCAGGGCGAAAGCCCAGCGCGCGGTTCATGCCCAGCATGGCCTTGTTGGGCGGGTCGTTGAAGGTGCGGATCTCGCCGCCGCCCGCCGCGTGCAGGGCGCGCATGGCCGCCACTTTCAGCGCCTTGGCCACGCCCAGGCCCCGGTCCTCGCGCCGCACGCCCGTCATGCCGATCACGTAAAAGCCGCCCGGCGCTTTCATCAGGGTGGAGTAGCCCACGTAGGGGCCGGTTTCGGGATCGTCCAGGCCCGGACGCAGGGCCACAAAGGACAGCTCGTGGCTGAAGGTGGGGTCGTCCAGTTCCTGTTTGCGCCACGCCTCAAAGGGCCGCTTGGTCAGGGCCTGCCCCATTGGCACGTCCTGAAAGAGGCGCCAGTCCAGTTCATAGAGCCGCCGGTCGCGGTGTTCATCGCCGGCGAGGTCAGCAATCGAGCGCAGTTCGATGCCGTGGGCCGCCACACCCGCCAGCAGCTCGTCGAAAACACCCAGGTCCAGCTCACCCGTGTGCAGGCGCGACTCATAGCGGTCCCAGGTGCGGGTAAAGCCCCGGCGGGTCAGGAAAGCACGCCCCGCCTCGTCGCGCGGCTGGTCGCTGAGCATGGTGCGGATGTCCTGGGCGCCCCGGGCACGCAGCCGGGCCATCAGTTCGTCGTACAGGGCCCGGCCAATGCCCTGGCCCCGGGCATCCGGGTGCACGGTCGCCGCCCCGAAGTAGCGCCAGTCCTCATAGGCGAAGTCGTCGTGGCCGGCCTGACCCAGGCCGACCAGTTGCCCGTCCTGCTCGGCCACCACCACGGTGTGGTACAGCTCGGGGTCGCGCGCGGCGTCCCACACCGCCAGCAGCTCGGCGGTGACCGGCCAGTCCGGATCGCTGGCACTGAGCACGCGGGCGACACCAGCGAAGTCGTCGGGCTTGCGCAGGTCGCGCAGGGTAAAGGGGCTCATGGCGCCCATCATGGGCTGGGCACCGGCCGCCCGGCATCCGCCAGGGGGCTTAGGGACAGGGTGCGCCTCTTCGCCCTTTCCCGACTTCAAAGAGGATCCAGGTCCTTTACCGGCGGCGGATACGGCGCGCCGTTCAACAGATTGTCCAGGTTGTTCTTGAGGCTCAGGAGCATGCGGAGGTCGTATTGCGAGAAGTCGCCGTTCAGTTGTTCCAGTTGCCACTGCCACGAGGGCAGATTTGTGTATGGCGGCTCGCTCAGACGTCTTTCTAGTTCAGATTTGGATTGCACGATATCTATCCCAAATCAAACATTTCTTCCGGTCCATTAAAAGGTGTTACCTTCTTGCTCCTTAATAAATCAGATATATACTGCTCGCCTTCCTTAAGGCAAAACTCTTTATTTATAAATTCAATCCCTCTCTCAATATGAATCTCTTTCCATTTTTCGCCTACCCTGACAATGAAGGTGTATCCCCCAATAACACTGTTATCTTTAAATCTGTAGCCGCTTCCATCAAAACCCAACTCAATGAGTCTATCGAAGGTCGGGTATGTCATTTTTTGACCACCTCCTTTGTGATTTCTCGAAGGTAGCCGTCCGCAATAAGCTCAGCGATAGACTTTCCTGTTGAGAGTGCTTGACGTCCGCCGCCAGGCTCACCAAACCACGGAGCAATTTCACCCGCTTTAACAGGGAATGGTTTGAGTACCTGATAAACATGGTATTGAGTTTCGTCAGGCGCCCCGGGCAAGGCCCGTTGACTGAATGTCGCAGGCTGAAAGTTTCGAGCGCCATTTGTCGATACAGTACCTGCATAGCCAACGAAGCGGCCATGCTCCCCACCGTAGCGGTCAATAATTGTATTGGGAGCAATTTCTATTTCAAGAACTGCCCCTATGGCTCCCTGTTTGGGCGGCCAAGGAAAATTTCCTGGGTCAGGGAACTCATTGGGTCCGGGCTTATTGAATGCCCAGACATTTCTAAAATCAGAAATGTCTACTTTATTGCGAGCACACGCGTTCAGAATAATTTCCACCTTTTCCGGAGTAGCCCCCCTGAGCTGCAGCAGTGAAAGCATTTCCTCTGGACTAAACCCATAGTTCAACATCCTGTTCAGGGTATCGGTACGACCACCTGTCAAGCCCATCAGCTGTTTGTATTGAGTGGCAGAACCAATTCGTGCTGTCAATGATTCTCTAGTGCACGGCCACAGGATTGAGCAGGGTAAAAGCGTGTCCGACTGATAACGGAAATTCTCGCACTGTGACAACCTGGAACACTCTCATCATTGCGAAACAGTAAACCTAAGCATGCCTGTGGTCATGCACTAGGGGTCAAAAGTGGGAGGGGAAGATGATCAGTCGGCTCAAGGTGCCGAAGCTTCATTCTAGTCCGAGTAAATTATCGAAAAAGCGTCTGCAGACATGATCCTACTGTAGCTTCTATCTCCTTAGCACGTAAACATCTCTCCAATCTCTCCCAATAATCAATCATTACAGAGTCATACAGTTCTAAGTCGTGTTCAGTGACTCCATCATTTTCAAAATACCACGCTAAATTTTTTTTCTCGAGAGTGGTTGCGGTAAGAAGTTTTTCGCGACTCACATCTATCAGTCGCCCCTCTCTTTGTACTAAACGCCCAACAGCAGATTTAAAAGCATCTCTAAATAATCCGACAGAGTTTCCCACTTTATCCAGCTCGCCCTCTCTATTCATTGTCCCCTCGCTTCGAGTTCACCTGCAGCTACTCTGCCCGGAAGCCAGCAGCGGTAATCTGCTTCATTTGGGCTGTGGAAGTCTAGAAGTTCCGCCAGTAAGGTAGATAATCTCAATGTCACCATTTTTGATTCCCTTTTCAAGAATATTGTTTGGAACACTACCCATGAACTGAAGCATACCTCCTTTCCCCGCTTCAGGATATGCTGAGGTCGTGAACTCCCAGCCGGCCAACCTAGAAGTGTTCCCTGAGGGTCTCGGAACTTCTGCCCTACTTAGCAATCCCCTGGGAATCTTAATAACCACATCTGGATTCCCGTCGCTATACTTATACCATTCCGGCTTCAACTGCGTCCCAAGACTTACATCATTCGGATTTTTCACCATAACATTAGTCATGAAAGCCGTTTCAACATCTTTTCCCTTTTCTCTAAGTTGCTGCAAAGCAAAGCGAGTAGTATAGCGGTACACATAAGGGCTATTTGCAAGAATATCGTTTAATAGCGCTTGGTACTGCTGCCCTGCTAATTTATCGCGTGCGAGCTGTTGTGGCGTCAGTTCCTCACGCAACACTGCAGATCTACCACCAAACATTTTATCTGCACTGTCTTGAGGGAATTTTTCTTTAAGAAATGCGGCGCGCTCAGCTGTTAGTGGTTTCGTAGGAACTGGATTCTCCAAGTTAAGTTGAAGAAGTCGGGTTGCATACTGGGGCGCAATACTCTGACTGTCTATTTCCGCGAGCACCTGACGAACCCTATTCAGCGGATATTTTTCCAACGTCGCAAGAAACTCCACTGGCTTATCCACCTTCCGCAAAAACCCTTTGAGCTCTAGGGGGTCTGGCACTTTCTTAATCAGGGCCCCCAGCAGTTGGGCATTGTTCTGCTTGATACCTCGCGCCACAAGGGTGTTCATCAGTGCCTCGTAGGTCGCTTTGCTGCCAATCTGTGCAATGAGGGCTTCACGGGTGTACATGCCAGCGAGCGCTTGTGTCTTCGCCGCACTTGCCTTAACCCCCGCCACACTGGCAATTGCCGCTACAACCTGCGCAATCATCCCCAGGAATGCCTTGGACGCAGCTTTGATCCTGCTGGCGTTGCCCTGTGCTGTCCAGGCAGTGCGCAACCACATCTCGCCGGACTTGACGGCTGCAGCCAGAGAGACGGCCACACCAGCCCCTGCCACGATGGTGATCAGCCCCTGTAAGCCCACCGCCAGAAATTTGGTAATCGTCGTTGGCTCCGGCGCGGCGGCCAGCACCCCGACCAGCAGTTCTGCACTCACCAAGGCCACGGTGGTCGCCAGCATGACCGGCCAGTGGGCTTTGACAGTATTCCAGGCCTCACCCAAAACTTCTTTGATGTACGTGGGCGATTCCAGAACGGACCTGAGCACATTCGCACCCGGACTATTGCCCATGGCGGCTTTCGCCTGTGCCAAGGCGCCACCCGTAATAGACCCCGAACCTACCTGGCCAACGAGGCTCTGCGCAAAAGGTGCACTGGGTACCCATAGCAGGCGACCGGCCACCAACTCCTGCTTTTTAAACGCACCGGTGCCCCGTTGCTGATCCAGAAACGCCAGAACGTTGACGTAGAACCGGAGGTCCTGACCGGGCCTGACCACCGCCTTGTAATACTTCTCCGCAATTTCTATGGCCGTCATGCCTGCCGGAACTTTGATCAGGCTGGCTCCGGGGTCAGGGATGTTGGTGGTGACCCGGCTGCTCTGCACATAACCGGTGCGGCCACTGGGGAGAGCGACACGGCTCCAGCCGTCTGCAGTCTGACTGATCACACCTACACGCTTTCCTACAGGGAGGGGTTGCGGTAACAGCAATTTGCCCTTAGGGTCTGGTGTCGCCCTGACATTGGCGCCCTCGCTGTGCTTGATGATGCCGACACGCTGCACTGTGGTCACAGCGGGCGCAGGCGTACCCGCCGCCCGCCGCTGCACGGTGGTGGTGGGCGTGAGCGCTGGGCGCTGCCGAAGCCCCCGTGAATGCGCCTGACTGTGAGGAAGACCAGTGGCTTGCTGGGCCAGCTTGGCGCCCATGGACCGGGCTTCGGCTTCAAGGCCAGCATCGGGGTCCACGCCCGGTCCGACGCGCCCTTGAGACTGCTGCACGGTATGGGTGACCTCATGCGCCAGCAGTTCCAGCCCACTCTGGCTGTTCGGATTGAACTTCCCACTCTGGAAAAAGATGTCACTGCCGGTGGTGAAGGCCAGGGCATTGACCCCCTTGGCCAGCGTGTCCGCTTCCGCATCATCATGAATACGAACGCGGGACAGGTCGTGGTTGAGCCCCTGTTCCAGGTGCCGTTGAATCGGTTCGGGGAGAGGATTGCCGGCACCTCGTCTTGCTTGAATCCGTTGTAAAACGGGTTGCGTCGCTTCGGCGTCCAGTTCGGCCAACTGCCGCTGCAAGCTCTGCCGTTGGACGAATGTTGCGACTAGCTCTGCCTCGGCTTCATAGCGTTGAACAGCGGTATCCACGGCTCGCTGAAGGGCCAGCCGTTCCCCAGCGGGCACCAGGCCCAGGACAACCCGGCTAACCGGCGCACTGATTTCATGGCGTTGCAACGTGGCCAAATGTTCGCCATAGGTGTCGTACCGGGCTTGGGCGGGGCCGCGATCTGAACGAAAGCCTTGCACCAAGGTATTGGCCACCTGGCGCTGCAGGGCCGTGAACTGGGCGTATTGCCGTGTGTCTAACGCTTGGCCTTCGACCTGCTCGGCCTGGTGGCGCATCACCGTCACCCAGTCGGCCGGACTCTGGGGCTTGGCGGGCACGGGCTGGGCAGCCCGTTGAAGCGGCTGACCCTCTATCTGGGGCAAGGCGGCCAATTGCTTGATCACCGCTTGGCGCTGAACGGTGAGCCGGGTCACCTCCTGCTGTTCCAGCCCTGACGCCCGCAGCACCGGCCCCGCCGCTTGCCGCTGCAGCGCCACTGGCCGGGCGGTGTGCCGCTGAAGAGCCCGCTGCGCGTGGGCTACGGCCTGATCTTCTATTGCGTACGCAGAGGGCAAGGACTGCTGTTGTTGTGCGATTTTCTTCTGCCTGATCTGCAGCGCCGGCCCGGTCATAGCCCGAGCTTACCCCTTCGCTGCTCAGCCGGTCAGCGCATATGAGGGCCCACCAACCGCCACCGCTCCAGCCGCTGGCCCCGGCTGCGCGAGTAGCCCTTCAGGGTCGCCACCGGCAGCACCACCCGGGGCGTCCACCACGTCTGCGCGGGCTTGTGCAGGGCCCAGCCGCCGCCCAGGGTCACCGCGGCGTGCTGCACGAGGCCGTCTGCGCTACGCCACACCAGCACCGTGCCGGGCTGGTCGTCGCGCCCACCGGGCCGCGCCCGCGCGCGCAGGAATGCCTCGAAGGGCTCGCGGCCCATCCAGGTCTGCGCGGCGCCCGGGACCCCAGCCGCGCCCATCACCGCGCCAAAGCAGTTGCCGGCGCTGCCCTCAGGAAACGTGCCGGCCAGCGCCCGCGCCCCGGGCAAGAGGGCCGCCACCCCCGCCCAGACAGTGCTGGGCACCTGCGCCCGCTGGCAGGGCAGCCCGTCCCGCTCGGCCCAGCGGGTCAGCACGGCGGGGCTGAGGTGCTCGGGGGCCCACAGCAGGCGGCCCCTGGGCAGCCCCGGCCACAGATCAGCGTAGGCGCGGCCCAGCGGCACATTGCCCCGGCCGTGACGCACCTGGGCCCGCAGCAACGCGCGGCGCAGGCCCGGCGGCAGGGCCTCCCAGTGCGCCCGGTCCACCCACACGACCTGGTCGGCCTGCGGGGCCACCGCCCATACGGTGAAGGTGTCGCGGGTTTCCGGGGCCAGGGCGTCGTCGGCTCTGGGCACGGTGCTCAGGCCGAAGGTGTGCGCCTCGGCGGCGGTCAGGAATAGGGGCTGCTGCTCCGGGGCCAGCCACGCGCGCCAGCGGGCGGCCAGCTGAGGCGGCACCTCAATGTTCAGGACCCTCATGCGGGCGCTCCCAGCGCGGTTTGCAACGCTGTCCCCAGCGCCCCGGCGTGGGTCAGCCAGGCGGTGTGGGGGACGCCGGGCACCTCGGCCCACTCGCCCCGGGGCAGCAGCGCCGCGAGTTGCCGCGCAGGCCAGCCGGGGCGGATGTCGGCGCCCATGTGCAGGAAGGTAACCGGCACCGGCAGGGCGGCCAGGCGGCGCAGCAGGTCGGGGGTCTTGATGAACTGGCGCCAGCTGGTGATCAGGGCGCGGTGAACATCTGGGTTCCACTCGACCTCCAAGGCCGGCTCCTGCCCTTGCCCGGCCTCGTAGGCGGCTTTCCAGTCGCGGTCATTCTGAATGCCGGTGCCAGCCACGCTCAGCAGCCGGGTCACGCGCTCTGGGTGCGCCAGGGCGTAGGCCAGCCCCAGATCCGCGCCCCAGGAGTGGCCCAGCACGGTCCACTGCGCGGCGCCGAGGGTCTGGCGCAGGGCTTCTATGTCGGCCAGGGCCGTGCTCAGATCGTGCGGGCCACCGCCGCTCTGGCCCACCCCGCGCGGGTCGGGCAGCAGGCAGGTCCAGCCGGGCAACAGGTGGGCCACAGGTTGCAGATAGTTCACGCAGCCAGGGCCACCCGAGAGCAGCAGCAGGGGCGGGCCGTCGCCCAATCTGTTCACGTACAGAGGCGTGCCGTCGGGCGCAGAGAAGACCATGCCCCAGTGTGAGGTGAGGGCCGTGCGGGCCACATCGGCCAGCTGGCGCAGGGCTTCAGGGGGTGCGCTGTGGGCTGAACCACCCCTGCACCTGGGCAAAGGGCAGCGCGGCTGGGGGCGTCAAGGTGCCCCCGGTGCGCAGGGTCTGGGCCAGCTGTGCCACATACCCCAGCGCGGCCAGCAGCAACCCCGGCCCCACGCTGACCCGGCAGGCCCCGGCCGCCAGTAACTCTGGGGCGCCCGGCCCACCACCCTGCAGCATCACCGCCACGGGCCCGCCGATGCCCTCGCGTAGCGCCTGCACGGTGGCCGGGTCGGTCACGCCGGGCACGAACACGCTGTCGGCGCCGGCCTGCAGGTAGGCCCGGCCACGCCGGATGGTTTCGGCCAGCCGCTCGGCTGGGTCCTGCCCAAACGCGGTGAAATAGGTGTCGGTGCGGGCATTCAGATAGAGGGGCACGCCCAGGGCGTCCGCCGCCGCGCGGGCAGCGGTCAGCCGCGCCACCTGGGCGGGCAGCGGGTATAGGGGCGCGTGGGCCTCCCCGGTGGCGTCCTCCAAATTCACGCCCGCCGCCCCCAGCCCTACGGCGGCCTGGACCATCTGGGCCACGGCTTCAGGGGGGTGGCCATACCCCGCTTCGAGGTCGGCGGTGACGGGCACCTGCACCGCCGCCACGATACGGGCCAGGGCCTGCAGGCCGCCGGCGCGGGGCAGCACCTGGCCGTCGGGCTGGCCCAGGGCAAAGGCCACCCCCGCGCTGGTGGTGCCGATGGCGGGAAACCCCGCTTCCTGCAGCAGCCGGGCGCTCACAGCGGCTGCCAGTTCCATTGAGGGACCAGAAAGCGGCCCCTCAATTCCACTTCTGCCGCTGTGGTTTTCGGACACTCACTTCGTTCGCCTCAGGACGGTTGAGGGGACGTCCCCTCAACCGTCCTGAGTTCCGCTGTCAGGGCGTCCCAGGCGTTGGGCAGCACGAGGCCACTGGCGTGCAGGGCGCGCAAGTGCCCGGCGCGGGCGGCAGTCTCGGTCAGGGACGGAGGCGAGGGCTGGAGGGATTCAAGGGTCATGGGCGGCTCCTTTGGGATGAACGTGGTGCCAGAGAGAGAAGACCGCCGCGCTGCGCTGCGGGGCGTACGGGGCCAGGAGGGCCTGCACCTGCGGGGGGTCGGGGCGGCGGGGCAGTTGGTGGGCCCACTGCAGGGCCGCCGCCAGCGCCGCGTCTCCGGCCGGAACCACATCGGGAAAGCCCAGCACGCGCAGCAGCACGTATTCGGCGGTCCAGGGGCCAATGCCGGGCACCGCCCGCAGCGTGCGCCGCGCCGCCCCCACTGGGCCCCGGGCCAGGGCCGACAGGTTCAGTTCCTGCCGGGCCACCTGCCCCGCCAGTCGCCGCAGCAGGTCGGCGCGGGCCCCGGTCAGGCCCAGGGCGCGCAGGTCGGCCGGGAGCAGCGCGGCCACGGCCTCTGGCGTGGGGGGCGCCCACAGGCCCTCGCCCAGCGGGGTGCCGCAGCGCTCCACCAGCCGCCGCCGCAGGGTGCAGGCGTGGGCAAAGGTGACCTGCTGGCCCACCACCGCCCACACAAGGCCGTCAAAGAGGTCCGGCACCAGCGGCACCCGTAACCCCGGGGGCACCGCGAGCGGCGCCGCAGGTGTGGGGGCAGGCAGGGGGCCCGCCCCCGCTGCGCTCAGCCCCAGCGCCCGCCACGTCAGGTCGTGCAGGGCCAGCGCGTCGGCGGGGGCCAGCGGGCCGCCCGGTTCAGCCCTCACGGTGACGGTGCCGCCCCCCTCGCCCGAAAAGGTCAGCGTGACGCGGCGCGGCCCCGAGGGCAGGCGCCAGCCCAGCGTGACCCGCTGGCCCTGCACCTGGGCTGTGGGGCTGCGTGGGTCGCGGCCCAGGTCGCGCCGCACCTCCAGGGCCCGGAAGTCGCCGGGCAGGGCCAATGTCCAGCTGCCCTGGGCCAGCCCCTGCCGGAAGGCCTGCGGCGACACCCCCATGCCCCGCCGGAACTGCGCCCCAAAGGCCGACAGGCTGCCGTAGCCCGCCTCGAACGCCACCCCGGCCACCGAGGTGTCGGGCTCGGCCAGCAGCCGCCTGGCGGCCAGATGCACCCGCTCGCGGGCCAGCCACGCGGCGGGCGGGCGCTGCAGGTGGTCGCGGCACAGGCGATGCAGCGCGCCCCGGCCCACCCCCAGCCGCTGGGCCAGGTCGTGCGCACCCGGCACCTCGGCCACCGGCACCCCGGACAGGGCGGTCCAGAACGCGGCTTCTTCCGGGGGGACCCCGGCGCCAAAGGCCTCGGGGTGGCAGCGGCGGCAGGCGCGCAGCCCGGCGGCGCGGGCCTGGGCAGGGGTGGCATGAAAGGCCACATGCGCGGGCAGCGGCTTGCGCGCCCGGCACGACGGCAGGCAGAAGATGCCGGTACTTGTTACGCCGGTGTAAAACAGGCCGTCGAACGCCGCGTCGGCGGCGAACATCCGCTCCAGCATGAAATCGCGCGAGTACGGCAGAGCAGGCATGTCGCCTATTGTCTGCGCCCGGAACCCGGGTCCTCTACCGGATCTGTGCGGGGGAATTTCAGGGCGGCCCCGCCGCGTTTCGTCCCAGTCCTCTGAACACCCCCGGCGCGTGAAGGCGCGGGGGTGTTACGCTGGGGCACGGCAGGCCTCTTGGGGGCCCTGCACACCACCTTCCACTCCGCGTCCAGAGAGACGCCCCGCGCCGAGCGCGCGGTAAGTCCGTCCGAGAGACGGCGACTGGAGCCCATATGTTCAGCACCGCGACATTCAGGCGTCGCCCCGGCACGGTTGCGGGGGACGCCTGTCCTACGTGTGGCCCCGCGCCACGCCCCCACAGGGAGACGGTATGACCCAGCGCACCCGAGGCGAACTGAAGTACGAAGGCAAGGCCAAGCGCGTGTACGCCACCGACCACGAGCACGAGTACATCGTGGCGTACAAGGACGACGCCACCGCCTTCAACGGGGTCAAGAAGGCGCAGATTGGCGGCAAGGGGGCCATCAACAACGCCATTACCGCCCACCTGTTTCCGCAGCTGGAGCAGGCCGGGGTGCCCACCCACTTTCTGGAGAAACTCAGCGACACGGAACAGCGCGTGCGCGCCGTGACGATCATTCCGGTGGAAGTGATCGTGCGCAACGTGGCCGCCGGGTCGTTCAGCAAGCGGCTGGGGATTGAAGAAGGCACCCCCCTCTCGCGCCCGGTGGTGGAGTACTGCTACAAGAGCGACGCCCTGGGCGACCCCCTGATCAACACCGATACCGCCGTGGCGCTGGGCTGGGCCACCCCAGAGCAGCTGACGCGCATCCGCGAGCTGGCCCTGAAGGTGCAGGCGTTCCTGGTGCCCTACTTCGCCGCGCGCGACGTGCGCCTGATTGATTTCAAGCTGGAGTTTGGCACCACGGCTGACGGCGAGGTGGTCCTGGCCGACGAGATCAGCCCCGACACCTGCCGCTTCTGGGACGCCGCAACGAACGAGAAGCTCGACAAGGACCGCTTCCGCCGTGACCTGGGCGGCGTGGAAGACGCATACAGCGAGATGCTGCGGCGCGTGACCGCGCCGGTCAATGGTTGATGGTCGAAGGTTGATAGAAAACAGCCTTTTCCATCCACCATCAACTTTCAACCATCCACCTCCGAAGGAGCCCCCCATGTCCACCTACAAAGCCAAAGTCTTCGTGACCCTCAAGCCCAGCATTCTTGACCCCCAGGGGCGCACCGTGGAGCGCGCGCTGTCGCACCTGGAGCACGGCAATGTGTCGGGCGTGCGCGTGGGCAAATACATCGAACTGACGTTGCACGGCCGCCGCGAGGACGTGGAAGCACAGCTGAGGGACATCACCGAGAACGTGCTCTCGAACCCCGTGATGGAAGACGCCCACTGGGAGCTGGAAGGCGCGTGAGCGTGCCGCCGGTCGTGAATCTGAACGCCAAGTTTGGGCTGTTCAGCGAGCACTGGTCCCCCAAGGTGGTGGCCGAACTGAACGGCCAGCAGGTGAAGCTGGCCAAGATCAGCGGCGAGTTTCAGTGGCACCACCACGAACACGAGGACGAGCTGTTTTTTGTGGTACGCGGCACGCTGCGCCTGAAGTTCAGAGACGGCGACGCGGTGCTGCGCGAAGGCGAGCTGCTGGTGGTGCCGCGCGGCGTGGAGCACCTGCCGGTGGCCGAAACAGAGGAGACCTGGATCATGATGTTTGAACCCGCCAGCACCCTGAACACGGGCAACGTGACGAGCGAGCGCACCGTGGCGCAGCTGGAGCACCTGTGAAACGCCGGGCCTCCACCTTCGTGTCCTGCAGCGCTCCGCTGCAGGCCCCTGCGGCTCCGTCCCGGCGCCCTCTCTCCCTCTCGCTTCGCTCGGGTTTCGCCGCCTGGGCGGCTTCAACCGGAGTCCTATGAGAACGGCCGTCATTCAGTTTCCTGGCTCCAACTGCGACGCCGACGCCCTGCACGCCGCGCGGCTGCTGCTGGACGAGAACGCCCAGTTTGTCTGGCACACCGAGGCCGGGTTGCCCCAGGGCACCGACCTCGTGTTTCTGCCCGGCGGCTTTTCCTACGGCGACCACCTGCGCAGCGGGGCGATTGCGGCGCGCAGCCCCATCATGGGCGCAGTGAAAGCCCATGCCGAGCGCGGCGGCTTTGTGCTGGGCGTGTGCAACGGCTTTCAGGTGCTCACTGAAAGCGGGCTGCTGCCCGGCGCCCTGAGCCGCAACCGCGAACTGCATTTCATGTGCCGCCCCGTGCATCTGCGTGTGGAGAACGCGGCCACGGCCTTCACCCGCGCCTACGAAGCCGGGCAGGTCATCGAGATTCCCATCGCCCACGGGGAAGGCAACTACTACGCCGACGCCGAGACGATTGCGCGGCTGGAAGGCGAGGGGCAGGTGGTCTTCCGCTACGTGGACAACCCCAATGGCTCGCTCAACGACATTGCCGGCATTGTGAACGCGCGCGGCACCGTGCTGGGCATGATGCCCCACCCCGAGCGTGCGGTTGAGGCCCTGCTGGGCAGTGAGGACGGCCAGGGGCTGTTCGAGAGCCTCAAGGGCGCCCTGATCACCCGTTGAGGATGGAGCGCATGCCGTGGGACACCTTGACGCTGTGGGGCAGCGCGGGCCTGAGTGCCGCCCTGCTGCTGCTGCCGCTGGTCACGGCGCTGCGCTTTCCCGCCGCCCTGCCCTGGCCCAGAGCCCTGCTGGTGATGGGGGCGGCCCTGCTGGTCGCCCTGGCCCTCACGCTGGTGCTGGCCCTGGCGCTGAGTCTGCTGTACGCCGTGGCCCCTGGCTGGAATCCCTACAGTGGACCTGCGTTTGAATCCGTCGATGCTGGGCTGTTTCAGCTGTTTCTCAGCGTCTTTCTGGCGCTCGTGGTGACTGTGGCCGCGCAGTTCTGGTGGCTGCGGTCGCTGGTGAAGCGGAGCGGCACTTCATGAGCCACGTTGGTCACGTCGCCCAGCTGTACCGCTACCCCATCAAATCGGTGGGCGGTGAGGCCCTGACGCAGGTTGCCGTCAACGAGCGCGGCTTTGAAGGCGACCGCTGGTGGGCCGTGGAAGACGAGAACGGCAAGTTCGGCTCGGGCAAGAGCACCCGGCGCTTTCGCCGCATGGAGGGGCTGCTGGACTTCCGCGCGGCCCTGCCTGAAGGCGCCGCAGAGCCCATGTTGACCCTGCCGGGCGGCGAGACCTGCGCAGCGACCTCACCGCAAGCGACCGCCGCCCTGCGGGAGCGCACTGGGCACAGGGTCACCGTGACGCCAGAGCGCGAGATTTCCCATTTTGACGAGGGCGCCCTTCACCTCCTGACGACCTCGGCCCTGGCCTGGCTGGCGCAGGCCCACGGCGCCCCGGTGGCCAGCGGGCACTTCCGGCACAACCTGCTGCTGGACACCGGCCCGGTCCCCGAACATCTGGAAGAACGCTGGCTGGGCCGACAACTAGCTATTGGGGACACCCTGACCATCCAGATTGCAGCCCCCATGCCCCGCTGCGTCATGGTCAACATGGCCCAGCCCGGCGTCCCTGCCGACCCCGGCCTGCTGAAAACCATCGCCACCCTGCACCCGGACGCGTGTTTTGGCGTGCTGGCCCAGGTGGTGCAGCCCGGCATCCTTCGCCTGGGCGACGCGGCCCGCCTTCTTTAATCCCTCCCAAGGAGCTTTCATGACCCAGACCCAGTCTCTCCGTGACCGCGCCGGCACCTTTGGCCTGACGACGGACGAATTCGACCTGCTCGTGTCCCGCATGGGCCGCGAGCCCAACGCCCTGGAAGCCGCCATCGTGGGGGCCATGTGGTCCGAGCACTGCGGCTACAAGAACAGCCGCCCCCTGTTCCGGCACTTTCCCACCACCGGGCCGCAGGTGCTGCAGGGCCCCGGCGAGAACGCGGGCGTGGTGGACATTGGCGACGGCTGGGGCGTGGCCTTCAAGATGGAAAGCCACAACCACCCGTCAGCCGTGGAGCCCGTCCAGGGCGCGGCGACCGGCGTGGGCGGCATTCTGCGCGACATCTTCGCCATGGGCGCGCGCCCCTTTGCCGTGCTGGACAGCCTGCGCTTTGGCAACCCCGACAGCCCCCGCACCCGCTTTCTGGTGAACGGCGTGGTGGAAGGCATTGCCCACTACGGCAACGCCATTGGCGTGCCCACCGTGGGCGGCGAGGTGACCTTTCACCCCAGCTACCAGGAAAACCCGCTGGTAAACGTCATGGCCCTGGGCCTGCTGCGCCACGAGGACCTGGCCAAAGGCACGATGGGCGAGGTCGGGAACACCATCGTGTACGTGGGCAGCAAGACCGGACGTGACGGCCTGGGCGGCGCGGTGTTTGCCTCGGCGGACCTCAGCAATGCCAGTCAGGCCGACCGCCCCGCCGTGCAGGTGGGCGACCCCTTCATGGAAAAACTGCTGCTGGAAGCCACCCTGGAAGCCATTCAGGCGGGCGTGGTGGCAGGTGTGCAGGACATGGGCGCCGCCGGCCTGGTGTCCAGCACCTGCGAGATGGCCTACCGCGCGGGGCTGGGCATCACCATGAACCTCGACCTGGTGCCCACCCGCGAGGAAGGCATGGTGCCGATGGAACTGTGCCTCAGCGAATCGCAGGAGCGCATGATTCTGGTCCCCGTGCCCGGCAAGGAACAGGCGCTGCTGGACCTGCTGGCCAAGTGGGAACTGGACGTGGTGACCATTGGGCAGGTGGAAGAGCACCACAACTACCGCCTGACGTGGCGCGGCGAGGTGGTGTGCGACCTGCCGGTGGACCTGCTGAACGAGGCCCCCAAGTACACCCGCGAGGGCGTGGAGTCCGAGGAGATTCGGGCCAAGCGCGAGCAGGACCTGAGCGGCGTGCCCGTCCCCGGCGACCTGGGCGCGGTGCTGACCGAGCTGCTGTCTCACCCCACGATTGCCAGCAAGCGGCCCATTTTTGAACGCTTTGACCATCAGGTGATGACGAACACCGTGGTCGTGCCCGGCGCCGCCGACGCCGCCGTGATGCGGGTGAAGGGCTCGGGCATGGGCGTGGCCGCCACCAGCGACTGCAACCCGCGCTTCGTGTACCTGGACCCCTACGCGGGCGCCGCCGCCGCCGTGGCCGAGGCCGCCCGTAACCTCGCCTGCGTGGGCGCCACGCCGCTGGCCATCACCGACAACCTCAACTTCGGCAACCCCCACCGCCCCGAGGTGTATTACCAGCTGGAACGCGCCGTACACGGCATTGCCGACGCCTGCCGCGCGCTGAACACCCCGGTCACAGGCGGCAACGTGAGCCTGTACAACCAGTACACCGAAGGCCAGGAGCGCGTGGCGATTCACCCCACCCCGACCATCGGCATGGTGGGCGTGCTGCCCGACGTGACCAAGCGCGCCACCCTGAACTTGAAGGGCGAGGGCCAGACGCTGTACCTGCTTGGCGAGCACGCGGGGACCATTGGCGCCAGCCAGTACCTGGAAACCATTCACGGCCTGGAAGCCGGCCAGGTGCCGCCCCTGGACCTGAACCGCGAGCAGACCGTGATTGACGCCGCGCTGCACCTGATCCGCGCCGGCCTGACCGACACCGCCCACGACTGCGCCGAGGGCGGCCTCGCCGTGGCCCTGGCCGAGATGGCGATTGCGGGGAACACGGGCTTGAAGGTCACCCTGGACGCCCCGGATCACCTGCGCCCCGACGCCGTGCTGTACGGCGAGGCCCACAGCCGCATTGTGATTGCCACGCGCGATGAAGCGGGCGTGGAAGCGGCGCTGACGGCGCGCGGCGTGCCGTTTGCCCGCCTGGGCGTCAGCGGTGGCACCAGCGTCACGATTGCCCTGCCGGCCCACCACATACACTTGAGCGTGAACCTTGAGACGCTCAAGTCCGCGTACGAGACGCCCCTGAAGGGGATTCTGGGATGAGCACTGGTTGGGCACGGCCGACACAACGCCCTGCTCCCTCTCCCCTTGCGGGAGAGGGCTGGGGTGAGGGGAGACTACGACCCACTCACCGAATGCCCAAGTTCTTCCTGAATTCGCATCAGAACGCCGTCCAGATTGCCCCGCACCTCATGGTTCCAGAACCGCAGGACCCGAAACGTGCGGCCATTCAGATACGCCGTGCGCGCAGCGTCGTAGGCCTGTCCAGCGAGCTGGGCATGTTGCCCACCGTCCACCTCAACGACCAAGGCGCGCTCGAAACACACGAAGTCGGCTATGTAGAAGCCCAGAGGCTGCTGACGGCGAAATTTGACTCCCAGCTGCTCATTTCTGAGGGCGGCCCACAAGATCCGTTCCTCTGGTGTCGCGTCACGACGAAGACGCCGCGCTCGCTGCGTTCCTTCAGCATGTGTAAATCGCAATGCCATCAGCGTCAATATTGCGACTTGCATCACCTCAGCGCTGCTCACTTTGCGACCCAGTTCCCCTCTCCCCAGCCCTCTCCCGCAAGGGGAGAGGGAGCCTCAAGGACTCACCCATGATCTTCGACCCCGCCACCGACAAACCCCAGGACGAATGCGGCGTGTTCGGCCTGTATTCACCCGAACCCAACGACCTCGCCTGGTTGACCTACCTGGGCCTGTTCGCCCTGCAGCACCGGGGCCAGGAAGCGGCGGGCATGTGCGTCAGTGACGGCGAGCGCTTTCATGTGGAAAAAGACCTGGGGCTGGTCACGCAGGTGTTCGACGAGCGGCGCCTGGACGCGGTGCGGCTGGCCAACGCGCGCGTGAGCATTGGGCATGTGCGTTACAGCACCACCGGCAGTAACCTGCGCTTCAACGCCCAGCCGCTGACCACCCGCACGAACAAAGGGATTCTGGGCCTGGCGCACAACGGCAACTTCGTGAACGCCCGCGAGGTCCGCAACGCCATGCTGATGCAGGGCGCGCTGTTCCAGACGACCAACGACAGCGAGGTGATGCTCAACCTGATTGCCCGCGAGGCTGACCTGGACCTCGTGGAGGCCACCGCCGCCGCCATGAAGGAACTGCGCGGCGGCTTTGCCTGCGTCCTCATGAGCCGCACGCAACTGCTGGGCTTCCGCGACCCCAACGGCGTGCGCCCTCTGGTGATTGGCCAGCGCGACGACGGCGCGTATGTCATGGCCTCTGAGCCCTGCGCCCTGTACGCGGTGGGCGCGCGGCTGATCCGCGACGTGCAGCCCGGCGAACTGGTGTGGGTGGACCGCAGCGGCCTGCATTCGCTGATGGTGGAGCCCCGGGTGCCCACCCCGTGCGCCTTCGAGTGGATCTACTTTGCCCGCTCGGACAGCCAGCTGGACGGCGTGGACAGCCACGAGAGCCGCATTCGCATGGGCCACCAGCTGGCCAAGGAGCACCCCGTGGAGGCCGATATCGTGGTGCCCGTGCCCGACAGTGGGATTGGCGCGGCCATCGGCTACGCGCGGGAAAGCGGCATTCCCTTTGACTACGGGCTGTACAAAAACCCGTACGCGGGGCGCACCTTCATCGCTCCCACGCAGGAAGCGCGCGAGCTGAAGGTGAAGATGAAGCTCTCGCCCACCAGCGCGGTGCGGGGCAAGCGCGTGGTGCTGGTGGACGACTCGATCGTGCGCGGCACCACCAGCCGCCAGATCGTGAACCTGCTGCGCGAGGCGGGCGCCACCGAGGTGCATTTCCGGGTCAGCAGCCCGCCCATCAAGCACCCGTGCTTTTACGGCATTGACACCGCCGCCCGCAAGGAACTGGTCGCCAGCACGCACAGCATCGAGGAAATCCGGGAGCTGATCGGTGCCGACACCCTGACCTTTATCAGCGAACAGGGCATTCGGGAGGCCGTGAACGGGCCGGGCCTGTGCCTGGCGTGTTTCAACGGGGAATACCCGGCGGGCACGCCCCTGCTGAACGACGTGGACAAGCTGGCGCTGGAGGTGTAAAGCGCGTTCCCTCCAGGCCCCGCCCTCTATCTGGGCGGGGCCTCTCCTTTTCCCCTCTACCGCAGCAGCGAGGCGCCGCCGTCCACGTACAGCTCAATGCCGGAGACATGCCGCCCCAGGTCCGAGGCCAGGAACAGGCAGGCGTCGGCGACGTCCACCGGCTCGCCCTCGCCGCCGTGCAGGGCGGGGCTGCCTTTGGGAAGTTCCACCTCAATGCCAATGCGCTCGGTGTGGCGCTGGTCGGTGCGGTCCTGAATGTTGGTGTGAATCAGGCCGGGGCACACCGCGTTGCAGCGGATGTTGTGCCGGCCCAGTTCCAGCGCGATCATCTTGGCAAAGGCCACCTGCCCGGCCTTGGAGGCGCTGTAGGCACTGGCCCCCGGCGTGGAAAAGGTGCGGTTGCCGTTCACGCTGCTGGTGATCAGGATGCTGCCACCCCCCGCGCGCTTCAGGTGCGGCACGGCGTAATGCACGGTCAGGTAGGTGCCGCGCAGGTTGATGCTCTGGGTCTTGTCCCACTCCTCGGGCTGCAGCTCGTCAATGGGGGCCCACACACCGTTGATGCCCGCGTTGGCAAACACGATGTCCAGGCGCCCGTACGCGGCCACCGTCGCCTCAATGGCGTCCCGCACCGAGTCGGCGTCGCTCACGTCGCACTGGAGGTACAGTGCCTCACCACCTGCGCGGGCAATCTCGCTGCGTAATTTCTCGCCCTCCTCAGGCTGCACGTCCGCCAGGACCACGCGCGCGCCTTCCTGCGCAAACCGCCGCGCCGTGCCCGCGCCAATGCCGCTGGCGCCGCCCGTAATAAAGGCCACCTTGCCGTCTAACATGCCCATGTGCGCTCGCCTCCTGTGGACTGAACTTGCGGTGGGGTGCCTGCTTGCCCGTGCAGGGTAAACCGCGCCCCCAGCCCAAGCCTGATGCCCGCCTTGACCGTCCGATCACGTTGGGCGCAAGTGTGGCGTACCGTGCGGTCATGGATCCTCCCCGTTCCCAGATTCGCCCCGGCCTCACCGTGGACATCGTGCAGAAACAGGACCAAGCTTCGGGGCGGCTCACCCGTGGGGTGGTCGCGGCCCTGCTCACCCGCTCGCCCTCGCACCCCCACGGCATCAAGGTGCGCCTGACCACCGGACAGGTGGGCCGGGTGCAGGCGGTGGTCTCCCCCGGCGGGGGCGAGTAAAGCTGGGCAGCAGACGCGGCTGGCTGTCCCTATGCTGGGGCTGTGACGTCGACAGCGGCTGCCAGTTCCATTGAAGGGCTCAACAGCAGCCCTTCAACTCCACTTCTGCCGCTGTCTTTCACGGAGACTCACTTCGTTCGCCCCAACGTCGTTGAAGGGGGGCCCTCCAACGACGTTGGGTTCCGCTATGAACTTGCCCCGCAGAGCGCAATGGACCGGGTGTGGCAGCGGGTGGCGGACCGCGAAGCCGCGCGCCTGCGTGACCTGTTTACCGCTCATGCCTCGCCCACCGTGCCCCCCCGGGCGGCGCTGGGCCACGCGCTGGCCGCGCTGGTGCTGCTGGGCTTTGCGGCGCTGGCCCTGCTGGGCGGGTGGCTGCTGCTGCGCGCGCTGGGGCTGGGAGGGCTGAGCCAGGGCACCCGGATCGCCTGTGGGCTGGGGGCCTTGCCCCTGCTGCTGTTTGCCTGGACCGCGCGGCCCCGCGTTCACCGCATTGAAGGGGCGCGCCTGACTGAAGCCCAGGCCCCCGAACTACACGCGCTGCTGCGCCGGGTGGGCGAGGCGGCCGGGGTGACGCGCCCGGTGCAGATCGTCCTGACGCCAGAGGCCAACGCCTTCATGGGCCTGCACGGGCCGCGCCGCGAACCCACGCTGGGCCTGGGGCTGGCGCTGTGGTACGGCCTGGGCCCGCAGGAACGGGTGGCGCTGCTGGCCCACGAACTCGCGCACCTGAAAAATGGCGATCCCACCCGGGGCGGGCTGGTGCACCACGCGCTGACCGTGCTGGAGCAGACCGTCAGCGTCCTGTGGCCCGACCCCATTATGGAGGCGCGCGCCACTCTGCCCGAAAAAGTGGGGAACCTGCTCCTCAAGGGCGCAGCCCTGCTGCCCCTGGGCCTGGCCCACCTGCTGCTGGGGCTGGTGGGGGCCGGCCAGCAGGCGGCCGAATACCGCGCGGATCTGCTGGCCGCGCGGGTGGCTGGCTCGGCGGCCAAGGCAGGCCTGCTGGACCGGCTGCACATGGCCCACCTGCTGGACAGCGCCCTGCACAAGCAGCGCCACCAGCCCCAGCGCCCCCACGCCTTTGCCGAGTTCCGCCACATGCTCGACACCCTGCCGCCGGCGCAGTGGCAGCAGGCCCGCCAGGAGCAAGCGCAGCACCGCGTGCGCCTGGACCAGTCGCACCCCCCCACCGCCGACCGGCTGCAGGTGGTGCAGGCGTGGCCCAGTGCGCCGCAGCTCACCCTCAGCAGCGCCGAGGCCGCCCGGATTGACGCCGAACTGCTGCCCTTCGTGCCGGCCCTGGAGGCCGCCGCGACCGAGGCCTACCGCGACCGCATTTCGCGCTGAGAGCGTCGGCCGTGTGGCTCCACAGAGCCCTCGATTCTTCCGAAGCCGCCTCTTTTCCGGGAAGTCATAACGCAGGGCCCAGGAGCACTCCCGCCCCAGGGCGTCGCTTGAGCCGCCCCTCAGGCGCCCTTCATAGGGTGCCCACCCGTACGTTCTGGGCGCGGGGGCTGCGCTTTGCTGGGGGTGTTCGTCCCGGGGCAGTCCTCCCCTGCCCACGCCGGAGCCGTCTGCTCTGCGTGCCCCCGGCCTGGCCCTGGCGGGGCCAGCCCCCCTGTCCTCTTTTTCCCGGAGGTGTGGCTATGAAACTGCACAACATCCTGTATCTGCTGGGCTTCGGCTCGATTCTGCTCAGTGCCTCGCAATACTTTAAAGACGAGTCCTCGGACAAGGAGCGCGACGGCCTGTTCGTGGGCCACTGGGCGCCCACCTTCTTTATTCTGGGCAAGATTGCCGAGGACAAGGCCCGCCTCAACCGCGCCCTGACTGAGTAGGGCCGCGCCGCCCTTTGCCGCTGTGCCAGTGCCCCGAGGGGTGGACTGGTGCAGCGGCCTTTGTGGTGAACGGTGACGGGGCCTGAAGACCTCCCTCACCGCCCTTCATGGCCCCTGGCCTACGGTCAGGCCCAGGAGGTCCCCATGCCCAAAGCCTGGACCAACAAAGACGAGCGGCAGTACGAGCACATCAAAGGCAGTGCCCTGGAACGCGGCGAACCCGAAGACCGCGCCGAAGAGATTGCCGCCCGCACGGTGAACAAGCACCGCCGCGAGGAAGGGCGCACGCCGAACACGCGCACCCAGGGCACCGGCAACCCCAACAGGGCCCTGGCCGAGCTGACCCGCGACGAGCTGTACAACCGCGCCCGCGAGCAGGGGATCAGGGGCCGCAGCGCCATGAGCAAGGCGCAACTGGTCGCCGCGCTGGGCGGTTAAAGAGCTGGGGCCACGAAAGGAGGCCGGTGCAGCGAATGCACCGGCCTCCCCTCTTTTCCTGCCCTGCTTATTTGCCGTTGCCGTTGCCGTTGCCATTCCCGTTGCCGGGAGGGGGCGTGGTGGGGCAGCCCTCGGGCGGCGCGGGGATGATGTCGCCGTGGCCCTCGTGGGCGCTGAGGGCATTGCGGCTGATCGTGATCAGGTTGTAGGGGTTGTTGGCGCTGCCCGTGGCGTGGCAGATCGTCACCTTGTCATTGTCCGAGCCGCCTCCAGGCGGGGTGGGGCTGGGGGGCGCCGGGTTGGGCGGGGTGGGGCTGGGTGGAGTCGGGCTGGGTGGGGTCGGGCTGGGGGCCGCACCGCTGGCCGTGGTGGGGCACCCTTCGGCGGGCGCCGGGATGATGTCACCGTGGCCCTCGTGGGCGCTCAGGGCGTTGCGGCTGACGGTGATTAGGTTGTAGGGATTGGTCTCGCTGCCCGTGCGGTGGCAGATGGTCACCTTGTCGTTATCCGAGCCGCCTTCAGGGGGCGTGGGGGCGGGTGGCGCGGGGTTGGGGGGCGTGGGGCTGGGCGGCGTAGGGGACGGCGGCGTGGGAGAGGGCGGCGTGGTGCCGGGGGCGCTCACGGTGACCGGGCAGCCGCCCGCAGGCGCGGGGATAATGTCGCCGTGGTTGCGGTGGGCGCTCAGGGCATTGGCGCTCACCGTGATCAGGGTATAGGGGTTCGTGGCGCTGCCGGTGCGGTGGCAGATGGTCACGCGCCCACTCGTGCCGCCCGCAGGCGGGGTGGCAACGGGGGGCGTGGTGCCGCCCGCCACCGGGGCCGTGACGGGCGTGGGGGTCGCCACAGGCGCGGGAGCGGGCAACTGGCCGGGCAGCAGGGTTACCGGTGCCACCGGTAGCAGGCGCACGCTGCCCACGGCCACGGGGGTGCCGGGGGCCACTGGCGTCTGCAGTTCGTAGCGCTGCGCCCCGGTGCCGCGCGTGACCACCACGGCCGTGGCGGGCGCACTGCCCGCGGCCAGCAGGACCGTGGGCCCGCGCACGGTGGCGGCCACCACGTTGCGCCCGGTGACCAGGGTCAGGACGCCGCCGCCCCGCTGCAGATCGGCCAGCGTCACCGGGGTCACGGGCACCGCCGTACCAAATGGGTTGATGGTGGTGCCCGCCGGGCGCGACACCGCCGGACCACCGCCCGCGAGGGCAGGGGTCAGCAGCAACAGGGCAAGAGAAAGGGCGCGTTTACCGTTCATATCGGCCTCCTGGGAAGGGCACTGCTTGGAATGTCCACCGATGGTAGGAGGCCGGCGCCCGGCTGTCTTTTAAGTGACGTTGGTTTTTCTGTGTTACACCACACGGTTGAAGAACCCCTCAAGGGCCGCCTCATCTGGGGACGGACGGGGTTGAGGGCAGGCGCCGGCTGGGCCGCCGCCCCAAAGGCCTTGGACCGTGGCGCGCATAGGGGCCTCTTCTTGGCCTCCATGCGGTGAGCAGCGGAGCGTTTGAGCGGATTTGACCGCCGAGCCTTGTGTGGCGCGCAAGCCTCCCCCCCCACCAACAGTTGACCCCCGCGTGGCCCCAGAACACCTCCAGGGCACGCGGGGGCGTCTCAGGCCGCTCAACGGCAGCGCAGGCGTTAAGGGCGCCCGGCTTCAGTATCAGGGCGCGGCCGTTCAGCGCGGCGCAGGCCCAGTCCGGCCAGGAGCCCGCCCACTGCGGCCAGCCCCACAGTGATCAGCACGTTGTTCAGCGGGCTGGGAAAGTTGGTGCTGCGGTTGGCGTTGGCCACAGCGTGCAACTGGTTGATGTCAATGACATCCTTGCCCAGCAGCACCGCCGCAGCGATGAGCAGAATGACGCCAAGCAGCAGGGCCACGCGCGACAGCAGGTACATGCCCCAGTGTAGGCACCCGGCCCCCGGCGCGGCCTTCAGGCGTTCTTGGGGCTGTGGCCCGCCGAGCCCTCAGCCGCGCACCCGGGTGGGCACGCGCCAGAATTCGGTGCTGGCCGTCACGTACAGCGTGGTGCCCTCCGGCCCGCCGAAGCACAGGTTGCTGACCGTCTGGGGAAAGAGGATGCGGCCCAGTTCCTGGCCGTCCGCGCTCAGCACATGTACCCCGTCCCCGGCGCTGCTCCAGATGCGCCCGGCCCCGTCCACGCGCAGGCCGTCGGTCTTGCCGGGCGCCACGCGGAAGTGCTCACCCGCGCAGGTGGCGCGGCCATCTGGCTCCACCTCGTAGCGGTAGGTGACGCCGTCGCCCGTGTCGGCCAGCAGCAGCGTGCGGGCGTCAGCAAAGACGAGGCCGTTGGGCTTCTGGCGGTCGCGGATGGGGGCGGTCAGTTCGCCGTCCGGGCCCAGGCGAAACACCCAGCGGCCCGGCAGTTCCATGGGCGCGCCGGTGCCGCCTTCCTCCGGCTTGTCCAGACCGTAGCTGGGGTCCGAGAACCACAGGCTGCCGTCGGGGTGCAGGGCCACGTCGTTGGGGGAATTGAATCTGTGGCCTTCAAAGCGCTCAGCCAGGGTGGTCCAGGTGCCGTCTTCTTCCTGGCGCAGCAGCGCGCGCTGGCCGTGCGAGCAGGCGATCAGGCGCCCCTGGGCGTCCAGGCAGTGGCCGTTCTGGTGGCCGCTGGGGTTCAGTTCCTCGCGCAGCTCGCCGCCGTCCGTGTAGGCCCAGGTGCGGTTCTGGCGCACGTCGCTGAAGATCACGGCCCGGCGCGCCGGAACATACACGGGCCCCTCGGTCCAGGTAAACCCCTCGCCCAGCCGTTCGGGGGCGGCGCCTTCAGGAAAAAGGCTCAGGAACTCGGGGTGGGTGGCCTGAAAGGCGGAATGCGGCATGGGCCTATGGTGCCGCGTCTGGGGGCAGGCCGGGCCGCAGACCTCTGTCCAGCCCCTGGGAATGGTTACGCGCCCAGGGACAAACAGGCGGCGCTGGGGTGCCATTTCGCGCGACACCGGGCGGTATGCTGAGGCGTTATGACGCAGTCGCAGACGATCATGTCCGGGGGCAACGCGGCCTTTATCGAGGGGCTGTACGAGGCCTACCTGGCTGACCCGAACAGTGTGGACCCGCAGTGGCGGGCCTACTTCGACGAGGTGCGCGCCGGCGCGCCCGACACCGCGCATTCCGCCATTCAGCAGGCGTTTTACCAGCTGGGCACCCAGCGCCGGGGCCAGGCCGTGCTGCCGGTGCCCCAGGGCGTCAGCGGGGCGCAGCAGGCGGCGGGCGCCCTGATCACCGCCTACCGCGTGTACGGCCACATCAGCGCGCGCACCAACCCGCTGAAAATGCGCGGCCTGCCGGTGGTCCCCGAACTGACCCCCGAGTACTACGGCCTGTCGGCGGCCGACCTGAACGAGCACGTCCACGACAGCACGTTCAGCGGCCCGCTGGGCCAGGTCATTGAGGACCTGCGCACCACCTACTGCGGCGCCATTGGCTTTGAGTTCAACTACCTGCCCGCCACCGAGCGCGCGTGGTTTCAGGAGCGCATTGAGGCCGGGCGCGGCCGGGGCGGGTACAGCCGCGAGGAACGCCGCCGCCTGATGCAAAAGCTCACGGCCGCCGAGGGGCTGGAACTGTACCTGAAAAACAAGTACCCCGGCGTCAAGCGCTTCGGCCTGGAAGGCGGCGAGAGCTTTATTCCGCTGCTGGACCGCATTATTCAGCAGGCGGGCAAGGCGGGCGTGAAGGAAGTCGTGCTGGGCATGGCCCACCGGGGCCGCCTGAACACGCTGGTGAACATCTTCGGCAAGCCCAGCTCGGTGCTGTTCGACGAGTTCGACGGCAAGAAGAAGCTCAGCGACAACCCCGACGTAGCGGGCGACGTGAAATACCACATGGGCTATTCCAGCGACGTGCGCACGCCCGGCGGCCCCATGCACCTCGCGCTGGCCTTTAACCCCAGCCACCTGGAAATCGTCTCGCCCGTGGTGCACGGCTCGGTGCGCGCGCGCCAGGACCGCCGGGGCGACGTGGAACGGCGCAGCGTGCTGCCCATCACCGTGCACGGCGACGCGGCCGTCAGCGGGCAGGGCGTGGTCATGGAAACGCTGAACCTCTCGCGGCTGCGCGGCTTTTCCACGGGCGGGGCAGTGCGCATCGTCATCAACAACCAGGTGGGCTTTACCATCTCGGACCCGCGCGACACCCGTTCCAGCCGCTACTGCACCGACGTGGCCAAGATTGCCAACGCGCCTGTGCTGCATGTGAATGGCGACGACCCCGAAGCCGTGGCCTTCTGCGGCGACCTCGCGCTGGCCTACCGCCAGGAGTTCGGCAAGGACGTCTTCATTGACCTGATCTGCTTCCGCCGCAACGGCCACAACGAGGGCGACGAACCGCGCATGACCCAGCCGATCATGTACCGCGAGATTGACCAGCACCCCGGGACCCGCGCCCTGTACGCCAAGATGCTGGAGGGCGCGGGCGTGCTGGAGCCCGGCGAGGGCGACCGCCTGGTCGAGCGCTTCCGCGACCAGCTGGACGCGGGCGAAGCTGTGGTCGAAGAGATGGAAAACGCGGCCCAGAGCAAATTGGCCGTGGACTGGAGCGAGTACACCGGCACCCACTGGCGCGACGAGGTGCCCACCAGCGTGCCCCAGGCCAAGCTGACCGACCTGGGCCTGAAGCTGACCGAGGTCCCCGAAGGCTTCAAGGTGCACCGCACCATTGAGCGCACGGTGATCAAGCCCCGGCAGGCCATGGCGCGCGGCGAGCAGCCCCTGGACTGGGGCATGGGGGAGATGCTGGCCTACGCGACCCTGCTGGACGAGGGCTACGGCGTGCGGCTGGTGGGCCAGGACTCGGGGCGCGGCACCTTTGTGCACCGCCACGCCGTGCTGCACGACCAGAACGCCCAGGACCCCATGAACGAGGAATACATGGCCCTGGCCCACCTGCGCCCGGAGCAGGGCCGCGTGGAAGTGGTGGACTCCACCCTCTCGGAAGAAGCCGTGATGGCCTTTGAATACGGCTACTCCACCTCTGAACCCAAGGCGCTGATTGCCTGGGAAGCGCAGTTCGGGGACTTTGCCAACGGTGCGCAGGCGGTCATTGACCAGTTCCTGAGTGCGGGGGAAAGCAAGTGGCAGCGCCTCAGCGGCCTGACGCTGCTGCTGCCCCACGGCTATGAGGGCGCGGGCCCCGAGCACTCCAGCGCCCGCCTGGAGCGCTACTTGCAGCTGTGCGCCCAGAAGAACATGCAGGTGGTGGTGCCCTCAAGCGCCGCGCAGATCTTCCACCTCCTGAGGCGTCAGGTGCTGCGCCCCTACCGCAAGCCCCTGATTGTGATGACCCCCAAGAGCCTGCTGCGCAACAAGCAGGCCATGAGCCCGCTCTCGGAGCTGGCCGAGGGCCGCTTCTGCGAGGTCATTGGCGACGACACGGTGCAAAGCGCCCGGCGCGTGGTGATCAGCTCTGGCAAGCTACACTGGGAACTGGTGGAAGCGCGCGATGCCGACAAGGATGGCTACGCCGGCACCGCCCTGATTCGCCTGGAACAGCTCTACCCCTTCCCGGCCCAGGCCCTGGCCCAGGAACTGGCCAAGCACCCCGGCGCGCAGGTCGTGTGGGCCCAGGAAGAACCCGAGAACCAGGGCGCGTGGCTGATGATCTGGGAGGACCTGGAAAAGATCCTGGCCCCCGGGCAGACCCTGAAGAGCGCCACCCGCCCACGCGCCGCCAGCACCGCCGCCGGGTACGCCAGCGTGCACGCCAAGGAACAGGCCAAGGTGATTGCCGACGCCCTGGGCGAGAAGATCAGCCGCGAGGTCGTGCAGGACCAGAAGGAACTGGCCCAGACCGCGCAGCAGGACGGGTAAGGTTCACCTGAAAAGCCCCTGGGGACATCCCCGGGGGCTTTTTCTGCCCATCAAAGAGGTGGAGCGAAGGACATGTCCGGTCCTCCGCCCCTGGGGTGCCACTGAATTGCACGGGTCCACGGCGTTTAAGCGTCCGGTTCATGCTCAGCAGCCGTGCTCTCCCGGCTGAGCTACCGCTCCGTGGGTGGAGGAGCGAAGGGGTTTTGAACCCCTGACCTCGGCTTGTCCGACCGGCCGCCCTTGATTGGACCCTCAGCGGCGAATGCTCAGCTTGGAGTGGGAGCTTGAGCTTGTGTTTCGAAGGGCCGCCGCCGCCTCTACCGGTTTGGGCTACCCCGCCGCAGTGGTGGCGGGCGCAGGACTCGAACCTGCATTGAAACGCGGCCTTCCTGTCAGCTTGAGGCTGAGCCTCAGCGTGGTACTCCGAGGCTCAGGATAAAGACTAGGTCTGCACTCCACATGCGCTGGGTGGCGTACGCCAACGGAGGCGCCGGAACCCCGTATGGAGGTTCCGGCGCCGGTGTACTTATGGCTCAGCTGTCCAGCAGGTACGCAAACACCCGCTCGCCCACCTTCTGCTCGGTGACTTCAAAGCTGTTCGCTTCCTCGCGGGCAAATTTCACGGCCTGCTGCAACTTCTGCACGCGGGTCTGCAACTCGTGCACGCGCTGGGCGGGCAGGGCGCCGCTGAACTTCACGGTGCGCCAGTAGCCCACCGTCACGTCCTCGTAGTACACCTCCACCTGCGCGGGGTGCTTGTCAGTGGCCTCGGCCTTGACGTGGTTGCGCGGAATCTTGCGGGTGCGCACGGTCTGAATGGGCTCGGTGGCGTAGGCGTCGGCACCCGGGTCGAAGGTCCAGCTTTCGCTGGCGTCCAGCACGGGCAGCTTGCGCAGAAAGGTGTTCAGGTCGGTGAGCTGCTTTTCCAGAAACAGAAGGTAGCTGACCGGCACCTGTTTCAGGAGCACGCGCTCGCCCACCACCACGTCGGCCTTGGCCTGGCAGTTGGCCCAGTCCTTGGTGGCGGTCACGTCAAACAGCCCGGTCAGAATCTGGGCGGTCTGGCGCACCACCTCTTCGGCTTTCACCTGCACGCGGGTGGATTCGGGTGGCAGCAGTTCGCCTTCCTCGTCCTTGGGGCGGTAGGTGCGGGCAATACCGCCCAGCAGGGTGGGCTTTTGCAACTGCTGGTGGGCGTCGGTGAGTTCGGCAAAAGAGCGGCTTTTCACACCCTTTTCCACGGCGATAATCTGGTTCAGTCTGGTCATGGCAACACCTCCGGAGGCGGCGTCAGGCGCGCGCCCCTTGCTCTGCCCTACGCTAGCGGCCCGCCGCGCCCGCCGAAATTCGCCGCATGACGCACTGGCCCCTAAGCCAAAGGGCGCGGCCCGCCCGCAGAGACAGCCGGGCGGCCCTGGGCCTGCGTTCCCGGCCCAGTCACAGCCGCCGGGGGGTATAACAGAGGGCGTTATGGCGGACATCAAGGTTCCTGTTTTTTCCGAGTCGGTGAGCGAAGGCACGCTGCTGGCGTGGCACAAGAAGCCCGGCGATCCCGTGAAGCGCGGCGAGGTGCTGGCCGAGATTGAAACCGACAAGGTGGTGCTGGAAGTCACTGCCCTGCAAGACGGCGTGCTGGTCAGCACCGCCAAGAACGAGGGCGACACCGTCCTGAGCGAAGAGGTGCTGGGCGTGGTGGGGGACGCAGGCAGCGCGCCCGCTGCTGACCCCGCCGCTGGCCCGGTGGCGGGCGAGACCTCGGCGGGCGGCACCGCTGCGCAGCCCGACAGCGCCCAGGCGGGTGCCGCCGGCAACGAGGCCACCCGCCGCGACGACCTCTCGCCCGCCGTGCGCAAGATCGTGGCCGAGCAGGGTCTGAACCCCGCCCAGATTCCTGCCACCGGGCCCCGGGGCAACATCACCAAGGCCGACGCTGTGGCCGCCGCGCAGGGTGGCCTGACCTACCAGGGCCCCCAGGACGCCGCCCGGCCGGTGAGCCAGCAGGCCGCGCCGCCTCAGCAGCCCAGCACCCCCGCTGTGGTGCCCGCCGCCCACATTCCGGCTGGCGCGCGCCCCGAACAGCGCGTGCCCATGACGCGCATTCGCCAGCGCATTGCCGAGCGCCTGAAAGACGTGCAGAACACGGCGGCCCTGCTGACCACCTTCAACGAGGTCAACATGAAGCCGGCCATGGACCTGCGCAAGAAGTACCAGGACCAGTTCGTGGCGAAGCACGGCACCAAGCTGGGGTTCATGAGCCTGTTCGTGCGCGCGGCCACCGAGGCCCTGAAGGCCTTCCCGGTCGTCAATGCCAGCGTGGAAGGCAAGGACATCATTTACCACGGCTATTACGACATTGGCATTGCCGTGGCCAGTGACCGTGGCTTGGTGGTGCCCATCCTGCGCGACACCGACCAGATGAGCCTCGCGGGCATTGAGAAGCAGATCGCTGAATTTGCCACCAAGGCCAAGGGCGGCAAGCTGACGCTGGAGGATATGTCCGGCGGCACCTTCTCTATTACCAACGGCGGGACCTTCGGTTCCATGATGAGCACCCCCATCATCAACGCGCCCCAGAGCGCGATTCTGGGGATGCACAACATCATTGAGCGCCCCATTGCCCAGAACGGGCAGGTGGTGATCGCCCCCATGATGTACATCGCCCTGAGCTACGACCACCGCATCATTGACGGCAAGGAAGCCGTGCAGTTCTTGGTGATGATCAAGAACCTACTGGAAGACCCCGCGCGGATGCTGCTGGAACTGTAAGGGGTGATGGTCGAAGGTTGATGGTTGATGGAAACATCCCCTTCGACCGACAAGGGGCAGGCTGGCGCACCCATGACGCCGCCTGCCCTTTCTTTTTCCATCCACCATCACCCATGAACCATCACCCATAATCCCCCTATGGATGCTCTCTCAGGCCGCTTTGGCGGTGTTGCGGATGGGGTGGCCCTGCAAGCCACCTGGGACGGCGAGCGCCTGAAGGGGCGCGTGGGCGGCTACACGGACGGCACCGATGTCACGGTCTGGATTGACGAGGGCGTGCTGCTGGGCCGTGTGGGCGGGGTCACCCACGGCTTCGACGTGCGCGCGCAGATTGCGGCGGGCGTGATGACCGTGCGCCTGGGGGGCTACACCGAGGGCGTGGACGTGAGCCTGAATTTCACCCCGGACACCGTGACGGGCCGCTACGGTTCGTTTACCGACGGCCTGGACGTCAACCTGCGCCACTACGCGGGCGAGGTGCGTGGGCGCTTCGGGTCGTTCACGCGGGGGGTGGACGCCCGCATGGACCTGGGCGCGGTGCCCTTTCCGCTGGGCGCCCTGCTGCTGGCCTGCGCCCTGCGCCTGTGGCTGGGCCAGGGCCGGCTTCTCAGCGCCAGCCGCTGAGCCCTACAGCTTGTCGCCGACGTGGATGGCGGCAATGCCAAAGGTCAGCAGCCGATAGCGGGTGCGAAAACCCGTGGCCTGCATCATGCGTTCCAGCCGCGCCGGCTCGGGAAAGGCCAGCACGCTTTCGGGCAGGTAGGTGTAGGCCCCGGCGTTGCCGCTGACCAGCGCGCCTATGCGCGGCAGGACGTGCTGGAAGTAAAAGCGGAACAGGGCCCCAAACAGCCCGGGGCGGGGCGGGGGGAACTCCAGAATCACCGCCCGGCCCCCCGGCGCCAGCACCCGCCAGAATTCGGCCAGCCCGCGCTCGTAGTCGGCAAAGTTGCGAAACCCGAAGGCGCAGGTCACGGCGTCGAAACTGCCATCGGGGTAGGGCAGGTTCAGGGCGTCGCCCTCTTCCAGAGCGATCTTCAGGTGGCGGGCCTGGGCCTTCTCGCGGCCAATCGCCAGCATCTCCGGCACGAAATCGCTGCCGATCACCTCGGCTGCTGGAGCGCGGCTCTTGAGTTCCAAGGCGAAGTCGGCGGTGCCGGTGGCCACGTCTAGAACGCGGCGGGGCTGCAAGGCCAGCGCCTCCTGGGCCGCCGCGCGGCGCCAGCCCCGGTCCACGCCCAGGCTCAGCACCCGGTTCAGCAGATCGTAGCGGGGCGCAATGGCGGCGAACATCGCCTGCACGTCCTGCCCCTTGTCCTGCCGGTCGCCCACCGCTGGCCGCTTGGTCATGGGGGCATGATAGGGCGCGCCGCCCGGGACAGGAGGGAAAAAAGGGCAGGGTCAGGCAGGCCCCGCCGCCACGCGGCGCCACAGGCACTCACCCACCCCAGGCACGGTGTGGACCGTCAACCCCTTGAGTTCCATCATCCGCCGCAGCCTCAGGTTGGGCCGGGCGCAGTGCAGGGCATGCACGCGCCACTCGACAAACCCCAGCCCCTGCTGCCGCGCGTACCGGCTGGCCAGGGCCGCCAGCACGCCCTCGCCGCCGTCGTCAATCTGGGCCAGTTCGAGGATCAGGGTGTCACCCGAGACCGTGAATTGCCCCAGCACCTCCGACGAGCCGATGCGGAACACCACCGGCTCGTCCGTCAGGGCCAGGGCCCGCAGCTGCTCATCCGGCAGGGCCAGGCGTTCGTCGGCGGTGTAGCCCTCAAAGAGCACCGCCCTCAGCCCCCAATCGTGCCCAGGGCGCGGCCCACCTTCTCGTAGGCGGCCAGGGCCTGTTCCAGATCGTCGCGGGTGTGCTCGGCGGTCACGATGTTGCGGATGCGGGCCAGGGTGCGGGGCACGGTCGGGAAGCCCAGGCCCACGGCAAAAATCCCCTCGTCGAACAGGCGGCGGCTGGCCTCGAAAGCGGCGGGCGCTTCCCCGAAAATGACCGGGGTAATGGGCGTGACGCTGCCAAAGGTATCGAAGCCCAGGCGCTGCAACTCCGCCTTGAAGAAGCGGGTGTTGTCCCATAGCCGCTCCATCATGGTGGGGTCGCGCTGCACCTCGTCCAGGGCGGCGGCCAGGGCGCCCACGGTGGCCGGAGCCTGGGCGGTGGAGAACAGGTAGGGCCGGGCACGGTTGATCAGCAGCTGGCGCAGGTTGGCGTGCCCGGCCGCGTAGCCGCCCACCCCACCCCAGGCTTTGGACAGGGTGCCCACCTGAATCACGTCGTCGGCGTATTCAAAGCCGAAGTGGTGCACCGTGCCCCGGCCCTGCGCGCCCATCACGCCGCTGCCGTGGGCGTCGTCCACATAGGTCACGGCCCCGTACTTGCGGGCCACCTCAACGAGTTTGTCCAGCGGGGCCACGTCGCCGTCCATGCTGAACACCCCGTCGGTGACCACCATGATCAGGCCTTCGGTGGGGTTTTCGCGCAGCACGCGGTCCAGGTCTTCGGGGTCGGCGTGCTTGAAGACCTTGCGGGTGGCCTTGGTCAGGCGCAGGCCATCAATGATGCTGGCGTGGTTCAGCTCGTCGCTGACCACGAGGTCGCCTTCTTTCAACAGGCCGCCCAGCACGCCCTGGTTGGTGGAAAAGCCGCTGTGCAGCACCAGCGCGCTGCCGGTGTGCTTGAAGCCCGCAATCTGCTCTTCCAGTTCCTCGTGAATGCGCAGGGTGCCCGCAATGGTGCGCACGGCCCCGGCGCCCACGCCCCATTTCTCCAGGTACTCGGCGGCGCGCGCCTTCAGGGCCGGGTGGTCGGCAAAGCCCAGGTAGTTGTTGCTGGCAAGGTTCACGACCTCGCGCCCGTCCACGGTGGTGCGGGCGTGCTGCGGGGCGTCCAGCACGCGCGGGCTGATCAGCAGGCCACTTTCACGCAGGCCGGAGAGTTCGGCGCTCAGGCGGTCGGACAGGGTGACAGGCATGGGGGCAGTGTACGGGCGTGAGGGCGGGTTTGTCCGTGCGGCAGGGACGGGTAAAATCAAGAGACATGCAGTTGCAGAACGGTGGCGGCCTTCACCTGTCTCTCGAGATCGTGGACTACCAGTTTCCGGAGGCCACCGACGAATGGGACGCCAACTGGCTGAATGTGCGGCTGCATCTGCACTTGCCGGATGGCCGCACCTGGGACGTCATTGACCCCTGCCTGACCGCGCAGGAGGCGCAGCGACTGGGGACCTGGCTGAAAGAGGTGGCAGAATACGCCCCGACCTTTATTGGCTGGCAGGGGACCGTGCTGAGCAGCGAGGAATCCTTTACCGAACCCTGCTTGATGATCGCAGCCCGTTCGCCCTGGTTCAGACACCCTGAACGGGACGACCACCTGCACCTGCGCGTCACGCTGAGTTCAGAGTATCTGCCGCCCTTTGCGCACGAACTGGACCATTCACCAGCCTGGTCAGAAACTGGTGAAATCTTGGAATGCTGGCTCGACTTTCCCCTCACCGAGGAGGGTCTGCGCAAGCTGATAGCGCAGTGGGAGGCACAGATCAGCCAGTTTCCAGTTCGGCCCACACCCTGAAAGCTAAAGGGGCAACCACATCCAATGCTCCTCATGTACCCGCCCGTTCCGGCGCACCGCGTCCGGCTGGGTGCCCCACACGCGAAAGCCGCAGCGTTCGTACAGGCGCCGGGCGGCGTGCTGGGTGTCCATGACGGTGAGGTGAAGTGAAGTCACGCCGGGCCAAGTGTGGGCGTGGTCCATGGCGGCCCTTACCAGCGCCTCGCCCACGCCCTGCCCGCGCGCCGCTGGGGCCACCGACACGCTGAAGATGTTCACGCGGTGCGCCTGGGTTGGGGGCTCCTCGCGCATCAGGGTCAGCAGGCCCACGAGGTCGCCGTTCAGGAAGGCGCCCAGGGTCACGCCGGGGGCGTCGGGGGCGAGGCGCTCGGCCAGCCGTTCAGCCGGCCACGCGGCGAACTGCTCGGCGGTGGTCACAAAGGCCTCGGGGTCGGCGCGCAGGGCGGCGAGACGAGCCGCACGGTAGGCGGGGGCATCGGCCAGGGTCAGGCGGCGAATGGTGGGGGCGGTCATGCGGGCACCTCGGCCGCCAGGGGGACCACCTCGGCGGGGCCGGGGCGGCTCTGGCCTATTTGCCGGTCGCGCCAGTTCAATACGTGGCCGTCGGCGCGCACATGGCGGGTCAGGGCCAAGTCCAGGTCGGCCACCAGCCAGCCGGTCTCGTTCCAGCCGCGCTGCGCCACCACGCCGTCGGCGGGCAGGCCGTTGTCGGCGGGGGCGTAAATGCCGGCGGCGCCGTGGGCGTCTTCCACCGCGTAGGTCCAGGGGGCATGGGCAATCAGGGGCGCGTGCAGGGCGTAGCACTGGTTTTCCAGCGCGCGGGCCATGCTGCCCACCCGCACGCGCGTGTACCCGGCGCGGCTGCCGGTGAACGACGGCACCACCAGCAGTTCCGCGCCGGCTTCAGCCAGTTGGCGGGCCAGGGTGGGGAACTCGCTGTCGTAGCAGATGGCAATGCCAAAGCGCAGCGTCCAGCCGGGCAGCGGCAGGTCAAACACACGCACGCCTTCGCCGGGGGCAATGGCCCATTCCTCGGCCTCAAAGCGGGTCATCAGCAGCTTGTCCTGGTGGGTCTGGGTGCCGTCGGGGCCAAACACGTAGGCGCGGTTCACAAAGCCCTCGCCCTGGGCCACCGGATAGCTGCCCGCCACGATCCCCACGCCGTGCTGGCGGGCCAGCCGGGCGTGCAGGGCCAGGAACTCGGGCAGAAAGGCCTGCAGCGCCGGGCGCATGCCCAGCACGTCGTGGTGCAGGGCACGGGGCAGCAGGCTGATCAGTTCCAGCGGGCTGTACTCGGGAAAGACGAGGAGCTGCGCGCCCTGGGCCGCCGCCTCGCCCACCCAACGCGAGAGCTTGGCCTCGTAGGCCGTCCAGCCCTCCAGAAAATCCACCGGGTACGCCGCCGCCGCCACCCGCACCACCAAGCCCTGTGCCGTCATGGGCCCGAGTGTAGGCCAGGGCCCCCGCCGCGCGCCGCCGCCAGATGACCTAAGTCACTCGCTGTTGATCTTGAGATCAACCGAGCGGGCTGGAACAGCTGCGCCGCAGAGCGAGAGGCGAAAAAAGGACCTCGCACCGAGAATGGAAACGTTTCGGCGCTCTTCTGAAACGTTGAATTGGGAGGGGCGAGGTCCTTAGCCTGGGCGGCATGCTGACCGCTGGGGCCTACCGCGAGCAGGTGTGGGACGAGTTGCAAGCCCGCCGCGCCTGCGCCTACCCGCTGCCGCCGCACGGGCACTGCCCGAACTTTACCCACGCCCGCAAGGCCGCCGCCCAGCTGCTGGCCCACCCGCAGGTGGCGGCCCTGCACACCCTGATCGTGGGCCCGGAGCGCGCCCTGTACCCGCTGCGCACCCTGGCGCTGAAGGCGGGCAAGACGCTGTATGTGCCCCACCAGAAAAAAGAGGGCTGGGCCTGGCACCTGACCGACCCCCGGGGCGCGCGCCTGAGCGCCATGCCCACGTACGGCGAGCCGAAGCTGACCACCGAAGGCGCTCAGGCTGCCGTGCTGGCCTGCGTGGCCGCCGACCCCCAGGGCGGGCGGCTGGGCAAGGGCTTTGGCTGGGGCGCGCGCGGCCTGGGGCTGGGCCTGCCGGAGTACACGCTGGCCCACCCGCTGATGCTGCCCGCGCAGTTGCCCTGCCCACCGGATTCCCGGGTGGCGCTGATCGGCACGCCCGGCGGCGTGGTGGAGTGTACCCCGGTCTGAAACTTCCCAGACCCGCAGCGCGTACCATGCGGCATGAGCCGACGTGCCAATCCCTATGTGCCCGCCCTCGTCACGGTCGCCACGGTGGGGGTGGCGGCCGGCGCCGCGTACCTGGCCCGCACGCGGAAGAAAGAGGTGACGGGGCTGGTGGTCAGCCGCGTGCTGGAACGCCCGGCCTCGCGGTCCTCGTACAGCGACCTCGCCCAGAGCCTGGAACGGTCGGGCACCTTCCTGGCGGGCCGCAGCGAGCGCGCCGCCGACACCCACGCCAACCGCGAACTGCTGGGCCACATCATTGGCATTGAGCGCTGGGGCCAGAGCCGCATTGAGGCCGCCCTGCGCGGTCAGGCGCCAGCCGAGGCCACCTACCACCCCCATCGCCCGCCGCAGGACACGCCCCTGCCCGAACTGCGTGCCCAGGTGAGCGCCACCCGCGCGGCCACGGTGGACCTCGCGCGGCGCCTGCAGCGCGAGGCCCCCGACGACACCCTGAGCGCCCCGCACAACCAGTACGGCGACCTGAGCCTGAAGGCGTGGCTGCGCTACCTCTCGCAGCACGCGGACTTTGAGAGCCGGCGGCTGCGCGGCGCCCCGGCCCAGACCCCGCCGCAGGGCCAGCCAGCGGCGCTGCCCTCGCCTGCAGCAAAACTGTAAGAGGCCCCCACGTACCCTGAGGGCGCCATGAGTGTCCTCAACAGCGTTCTGACTGCCCTGGTCAAGGAAGGGGCCAGCGACATCCACCTGCGTACCGGAAGCCCGCCCGCCGGGCGCGTGAACGGCCTGATCAAACGCTACGGCGAGACACGGCTGGCCCCCGACCACGTGGAAGGCTTTGCGCGGGAAATGATGACCCCCGCCATGTGGGAGGAGTTTGTGCTGCGCCGCGAGGCCGACTTTGCCTACGGCATCCCCAACTTGGCGCGCTTTCGCGTGAACGCCTACTGGCAGCGCGGCAGCATTGGCCTGATCATGCGCGTGATTGAGGAAAAACCCATTCCCAGCTTTGCGCAGCTGGGGTTGCCCCAGGAGACCTTCGAGCAACTGGCGCAGCACGAGCGCGGCCTGATTCTGGTCACCGGGCCCACCGGCAGCGGCAAGACCACCACCCTGGCCAGCCTGCTGGACCACATCAACGACACGCAGCCCGTGAACATCGTGACCCTCGAAGACCCCATTGAGGTGCTGCACAAGGACAAGACGGCGATGATCAGCCAGCGCGAGCTGGGCATGGACACCCTGACCTTCGCCAACGGCCTGCGCGCCTCCATGCGCCAGGACCCCGACGTGATCCTGATTGGCGAGATGCGCGACAAGGAAACGGTGGAAGCCGCCCTGTCGGCGGCGCAGACCGGGCACCTCGTGTTCTCCACGCTGCACACCCAGGACGCCATTCGCACGGTCAACCGCATCATTGACTTCTTTGCGCCGCACGAGCGCGACCAGATTCGCCAGGGGCTGTCCGAGAGCATCGTGGGGATCATCAGCCAGCGCCTGCTGCCCAAGGCGGGGGGCGGGCGCGTGCTGGGCCTGGAAATCCTGCTGGGCACGCCCACCGTCCGCGAGTGCATCAAGGACCCGGAGCGCACCGAGGAAATCAAGCAGGCCCTGCTGGAAGGCGGCGCCCGCGGCATGCACACCTTTGACCAGCACCTCGCCAGCCTGGTGCAGGCGGGCCTGATGACCGAGGAAGACGCCCTGGCCAGCGCCACCAGCGCCCACGAACTGAAGATCATGATGATGCGGGCGCAGTACGCGTAAAGGGGGTTGTGGGGAGTAGGCAGTGGGTTGTGGGAAAAGAGGAGGGCGGGCCTGTGGGCTCGCCTTTTTTTGTGGGGGTGGATGGGGGTCACGGTGGCGCGGTGGCGTCTCCCCTACCCTGCGGGACATGAGCGCCCCGACCCTCTGGACCATTGGCTACGAGGACGCCGAGCTACATGCCTTTCTGGACACGCTGAAGGCGGCAGGCGTGACGGTGCTGGTGGACACCCGCGAGCGCGCCCAAAGCCGCCGCCGGGGCTACAGCAAAACCGCACTGGGGCAGGCGCTGGCTGAACAGGGCATGGGCTACCGGCACCTGCGCCAGCTGGGCACGCCCCCCGTGCTGCGCAAGACGTACAAGGTGGATAAAGATTTTGTCGCGCTGAAGGCGGGGTACACCCTGCACCTGGCGACACAGGGCGAGGCGCTGGATGAACTGGGCGCCCTGGCCGCGCGGGAGCGGGTGGCCCTGCTGTGCTACGAGCGTGAAGCGGGCGAGTGCCACCGCAGCCTGATTGCTGGGCGGTTGCAGACGCTCGGGTGGGTGGGGGACGTGGTGGACTTGGTGCCGCCGCGCCGGTGAGCGGGACCCTGGCCCCTGGGACCGTCACGCCGCACCAGACGAGCGCCCTCCATTCCCGTTCCCCACGCCACTGGGCTGAATCAAAGGAACGCGTGCCTGGACAGGGGTGACGGCTTGGGAGTCGCCAGATCGCCAAACCATCAGCCGGCCGCCCCTATGCCTTGAGAACGCCCTTGGTGTTCATGACTTCCGCATGGACGCCAGGCTGCGCAGGAGTATTGTGGCGACGAACCGCAATCCGTCCTGGAGGGCCGCCTTGATTCAGCCAACCGAGCGCAAAACTGCCACGTCAGCCACGTCTGTACCGCTCTCACCGGCAGGCCAAACAACCAAAGCCAGCGCCCTGAAAACCAACCAGCAGTCCTGGACGCGAAAGTTCAGTGGCTCCGCCAAGGGCGTTCATTTTCAGCTGTGGGTGCAGCGCGAACCTTCAGGCCACCTGCACGCCCGCTATCAGGTGACCCCGGGCAATCCAAAGGGCTGGCACCTGGAAGGCCAGATCCGGGAAGACAATACGTTTGCCCTCAGTGGCGCCAACGGCGCTGTCTTCGAAGGGCGATTCCTGGCCGGCGGCGTGGGCCTGATTGCGCATTTTCGGCGTGGAACCGCTTTTGAAGTCAACGCCCTGAAAATGACCAAGACTTCACCCAGCGCCGCCGCACGGCGGCCAGCGGTCCCGAAGACAGCCCCTTCAGCGGCCTCAACCCCGCAGCAGACGGTTCCAGCATCTGCAGGTCACAGCGCGCCGCCACCCAAAGGCGCCGACAGCACAGGTGTGAAGTGGCAAGCCCAGAAAACGGGGCTGAGGGGGTTTGACCTTCAACCCGACGTGCAGGCGGCCATTCTCTGGGGCGCAGAGCAGCTCAAGGTCAATCCCAATGATCTGGCCGCAACGATTGGCTACGAAACGGCAGGCTCGTTTCGGCCATCGGTTGAAAATGAAGCGGCACGCCGCAAGGGCAAGAAGGGGGCGGTCGGCTTCATTCAGTTCACCCCCAGCGTGGGTATCCCCGGGCTGAATGAGTTCTTGCAAACCCCGAAGGGCCGTCAATGTGCGCGCACGCTGGGCATCACCGCGACCAGCGTGACCCGCGACAGCCTGCTGAACATGGCGCCGTTGGAGCAGATGCGTTTTGTGGTGCTGTATTTCAGGATACCGGTCAATGCCCTGCCCGAACACGCGACCTACGACAAGATTTACCAGAAGATCCTGGCCCCTGGACGCAACAGCGACATCTGGTACCGGGAAGGCGACGGGAACTACGAGGCCAACAGCCAATTCGACACCAACAAGGATGGGCAGATCACGCGCCTTGAAGCCGCCGGCGAAATCAGGAAGCAGGGGTTTGTGGTCAACTACTTTCAGCCCGTGACCGACGCTTCAGCGCAGTCCGCGCCTGCACCCAGGAAGCCGAGTCCGCAAGGCCCATCGGCCGCACCACCAAAACCAGCCGCGCAGACGCAGGCCGCTGCCCCAAAGACCCCGGTTCCGACAACCGTCAATCCCCAGATGGGCGACAAGGCCTCCTTTGACGACCGGGTGACCCAGGTCCTCACCGCATTTACCCAGGCCTACCATTTCCCCGTCACGGTGCGGTGGCAAGACCCGCAGGGAACACACGAGAACAGCATTCAGGTTCAGACGCCCTACTTCATCAACAGCGGCTCTATTCAGGTGTCCATTCGAAAGAACAGGGCCAACATGTCGGCGGCGGACCGCGCGGTCTTTCAGCAGGCGCCCGCGACCGCCCGTCTGGGCAAGGCCAGCCCCGAACAGATGCAGGCGTTCGCGCAGCTTCTCGTGCAGGCCAATCCCTTCGGGGTGCCCCCAGGCAGCATCACTGGCGCGCTGGTGACGGGCTGGCTGAAAAAATATGGCATTGGTGTGGACTGCTCCGGCTTCGTCTCGCAGGCGCTGGACACCGCCACCACGCAGCTGACGGGCCAAGATCCTCACATCGGCGATCCCAATGTGCGTGTCAACCGGGCTTCGGGCAGCCTGCACGGCAACAACCAGGAGTTTGAGAAGGTCGGCACACCGGCCGAGGTGCGGCCCGGCGACACCATGTGGCTCAGTGGACACATTCGGATCGTGCTTCGGGTGGGACCCGGGCCGGGCGGCAAAGGCATTCAGATGATGATTGCCGAATCAACGCCCAATGCCCAGCTTCCGGTGGCCCGCGCCCAGGGCACCACCACCCTGACGGGGGTTGACCGCGCGATCTGGTGGTTTGCTGACGCCACCAAGTTCACGCGGCGGGGCCTGAAGAAGAAAACCGAATCCTACAACTGGGACGCCCTGCCCACAGACAAATGGGAAACGGCCAACACGGCAGACATAGAGAGCTTCTACTTTAGCCGCTACCGCCCGCTGGACCGGGGGCGGCGCTGATGATCCGGATGCTGTTCCTCATGGCGCTGCTGGCGCCCACAGCTGTACCGCCCGGCATTCAGGAGTGGGCGCAGGACGAGCAGTTGACCCTGCAGAGTGCGCGCACCACAACGCAGGGCGACTGGTCGGTGTTTGACGGTCAATACAGGGCCTTGTCCGGGAAAGTGACCGTCAAACTGGTGTCCTCCCGGGCCGGGGGCGACGGCACACCGTACAACCGGTTGCGGTACGACTTCGTGTATCCCCGTGACAGCGCCGCAGCGGTCACGATGGTCAAGACGTATGCCCAGCAGGAGGCCGTCGAGGTGCTGGACAGCAAACGGCTCAACGCCTGTCTTGAAGCGGTCCAGCAAGCGAAAGCGCCCCAGGTCAAGACGATGGTCTGGAAAATGCTCAATGCTCAGGAGGGCCGGTTCCTGAAAGTGAACTGCGGGGTGACCGCCACCTCAACGTATGTCACGTACGAGGAAAAGGCCCTCTCGTCGACGTACTGGAAGAAGTAGCTCGGGCGCCTCACGCCCGCATGCCCCCACCGTTCTGGCGGTTCATCCATGCCGGCGGCTTGGGCGCAAAGCGGCCCAGGATCGTCTGCTGGTCGTAGGCCAGGTAGGCTTCGGCCCAGGGGAAGGTCTGGTTCAGCACGCGAATGGCCTCCGGGCTGCCCATCCCGTGGTCCAGCTGGTACAGCACGAATTGTTCGGGCGTCTCCAAGCGCAGGTAGGTGGGCATGGACCCCGCGTGCTCGTCCAGCACGCTCTGAAACTCGCCCACCGCGTCAGGCGTGGCGTTCTCCAGGTCAATGGTCACGTACATGACCTTGGGCACGTCGGCCAGCTGCTCCACGCTCACCACTTCCTCGGCAATGGCGCGCAGGCCACCGTCCTCGCTTTCCAGTTCCACGATCACCAGGGCGGGTGTGTCGTTGACCAGCTTATCCTGAATGCGCTCGTAGGCCCGGCTGAAGGCCACCAGTTCGGTCTGCCCGGATTCGTCGGCCAGGATGAAACGGGCCATCATGCCGCCCGATTTGGTGGGCTTCTTGACCACGCTCTCGATCATGCCCGCCAGCACCGCCTTGATGCGTTTGCCGGGCGCCACGTTCTGCGTCTGGAACCACGTGTCCAGGTCCGAGATGCGGCAGCTGGCGGCCTCGCGCAGGCCTTCGTGCTGTTCCAGCGGGTGGCCGGAAATGTACAGACCCAGCGCCTCTTTCTCGATGCTCAGGCGTTCCAGGTCCGTAAAGGGCGCAATGCCGGCGCGCAGGGGCCGCTCCTGCTTCACCTCGTCCATGCCGAACATCATTGCCATGCCGCTCTGGGCCTTGGCGTTGATATCCGCCGCGCCCGCCGCGTCTTCCAGGGCGTCTTCCAGGCTGTGCATCAGCTGGTTGCGTTCGCCAAACTGGTCAAAGGCGCCGCTCTTGATCAGGCTTTCCATGGCCTTGCGGTTGCACACCTTGTTGCCCAGGCGCGAGCAGAAGTCCGCCAGCGACTTAAACCGCCCAGCCCGCTCGCGCTCTTCCAGAATCTTCTGCACGGCGGCCTCGCCCAGGCCCTTGATGGCGTACAGCCCGAACAGAATCTCCTCACCCTGCACCGCAAAGTCAGCCGCCGAGCGGTTGATGTCCGGCGGCAGCACCCGCACGTCCATTTTGCGGGCATCACTGACATATTCCGCGACTTTGTCTGAATCCTTGCGCTCGACTGTTAAAAGCGCGGCCATGAATTGAACGGGGTAGTTGGCTTTCAGCCACGCGGTCTGGTAGGTGATGACCCCGTACGCCGCCGAGTGGCTGTTGTGCACCACCAGATCGTTCGCCACGAAGTTGTGGGTGCCCGGCACTTCCAGGTCGTAGGTCTGGGCCTCGCCAGCAGGTTCAATGCTGACAATGGTGTCCCAGTACAGCTCCTCCGAGCAGGCGTCCAGCAGCGCGGCATCCTCGAAGAACTCGCCCAGCGTCTGAATCGTGGCGCGGCGGAAGCCCTTCTTGTGGGCCTTGGGGGCGCCGTAAAACTCCTTGGTGCATACGCCGGTCTGCGCTTCAATCTCGCGCCAGCCCAGGCCGCTGGCCTGCTTGGCGGTCTGCACGCGGGCCTTGATGCTGGCGGGCACGGTGTCCACTGTCTCACGGCCCTGCGGGGTGCCCGCGTAGTAGGCGCGCAGCGCGGCCAGTTGCGCCTCGCGGCCCACCAGATGCGGCGCGACCACCGTGAGGAACTGGTCAATGGAGCGCCGACCCACCAGATGCACGGTGTACCCGGTGCGGCCAGCGGTGTCCTCGCCGCGCGCATACGCAAAGTGCTTCTCGCTGACCTTGGCGACCATCCCCAGGCGCAGCAGAACGTGCGCCAGATCGTCGGCCAGCTGGCGCGAGGCCGTGGCGGCGTACGGCGTGGTGTTTCCCGGGCCAGACAGAAACCCGTCGCCCGACCAGTAGCGGCCCACCAGCACCGCCAGAGAAGCGTTGTTCAGACGGAAGGCGGCAGTGGGCAGCGCCTTCTCGGTGGCTTTCACGCCCACCAGCCCCAGCCCTTCCAGCCACAGCCGCACGCCGGACTTGCCCGCCGCACTGCCGCGCAGGCCAGTGCCCAGGTACACGTCATGCACGTTGTGGCGGTCGGGTCTGGCCTTCACGCTGGGCCGGGTGTTGGGGAACTGCCCGGCCAGCGCCACCATGTCGGCCACCTGGGCCTCACTTTGCGAGTACAGGTAGGCGCCGCAGGGGTGGCAGGTGTTGCCTTCGGCCAGCACCCAGCCCAGCAGGCCCGCTTCGTGCTCGGGCCAGTGGTCGGTGCCCAGTTCCGGCAGGCGGGCCGGTGCGGCAATCCGGTCGCCCGCCGTCAGGTCGTCCACGTTGCGCCAACCGTCCAGCGTCAGCAGGGGGTGGTTGCCGGTGGCCGTCAGTTCGCGGCCCAGCGCGGTCTTCACCTTGAACACGGGTTTTACGCCATTGTCGAAGAACTGGCCGGTGGGGCGCAATTCCAGGCGGTACGCGGCGTTCACGCTGGGGAGCTCAACTTGCCGGCCTTCGCGGTACAGGTCCTCCATGCGGCGCAACTCGCCGCCGGCTACGGGCACGCGCGTGTCGCCTGTCAAACACTTGTTGAAGCCGTAATTTGCAAAGGCATCCAGCAAATCAAAGAGCTTGTTCCCTTCTTCTTTGGGCACGCCATTCTTTTCCGCACCGTCCACAAAGATCTGCCGCTGGCGTTTCATCTCCTCGGCGTCTTTCTTGCCCATCGCGCGGCGCAGCAGGTCCGCGCCGCCTAAGCTAAAGCCCGCGACCTCCGAAGCGATCTGCATGATCTGCTCCTGGTACACGGGGATGCCGTAGGTTTCGGCCAGGATCTTTTCTAGGTGCTGGGCGCTGGCAGGAAAGCCGTCGCGCTCGTAGTTCACCTCTTCCAGGCCGTGGTGGCGCCGGACATAGGTAGGAATGTTTTCCATCGGCCCCGGGCGGTACAGGGCCGAGAGCGCGATGATGTCCGCCAGGCGCCGGGGCTTCAGGCGGCGGGAGGCGTCGGCAATCCCGGCGCCTTCGAGCTGAAACACGCCCTTGGTGTCGCCCCGGCTCATCAGGGCGTAGGTCTTCTCGTCGTCGAAGGGAATATTGTCGAAGGTGCCGTACGTGTCCTCGAAGTCGGTGCCGGATTCCTTGAGGATGCGCTTGGCTTCGTCCAAGAACGACAGGGTGCGCAGGCCCAGGAAATCCATCTTGATCAGGCCAATGTCCTCGACGGCCTTCATGTCGTACTGGCAGACCATGCCCTCGCCGGACGTGTCGCGCATCACGGGCACCAGGTCGGTCAGCTGCGTCTTGCCGATCACCACGCCCGCCGCGTGGACCGAGGCGTGGCGGGTCAGCCCTTCGAGTTTCTGCGCGAACTCATAGGCTTCCAGCAGTTGGGCGTCCTCGGCCAGCAGCTGCTGAATGTCCGGCACCGCCTCGCGCGCCTGTTCCAGCGAGTAGCTTTTGCCGAACTTGATCGGAATGAGCTTGCTGACCTTGTCCACCTTGGCGTATTCCAGACCCATCACGCGCGCCACGTCCTTCAGGCACGCCTTGGAGGCCATCGTTCCGAAGGTGGCAATCTGCGCCACCTTGTCCTCACCGTACTTGTCCTGCACGTAGGCAATGACCTCGCCGCGCCGGGCGTCGTTGAAGTCAATGTCGAAGTCGGGCATGGAAATGCGGTCGGGGTTCAGGAAGCGCTCGAACAGCAGCTCGAATTCCAGCGGGTCGAGGTTGGTGATCCGCATGGCATACGCCACCAGCGACCCGGCGCCCGAACCACGCCCCGGCCCCACCGAAATGTCCTGATCCTTGGCCCAGTTGATGTAATCCGCGACAATCAGGAAGTAGTCGGGGAAGCCCATGTTGTTGATCACGCTCAGCTCGTACTCCGCGCGGCGCAGGATGACCAGGGCGTGCTTGTGGTGTGCGCGGGTGGTTTCCTCGTCGGGCGCGGCGGGGTCAAGTTCAATACGGGTGTCGCTGTCCTTCTGGCTGGCCTTGCGGCAGTCCTCGTGGGCGTAGGCGGGGAGGCCCCCAGCCTCGGCTTCTGCCTCCATCAGTTCCAGCGCCGGATATTTCGTGTACTTCTCGCCGGCTGCCTTGCCGCGCGCCTCCCACACGCTGCCCATGAAGGCCAGCAGCGTCAGCAGCGTTTCGAGGTCGCAGGTGCGGGCGTCGCAGCCGTCCACGCGTTGCAGCACCGCCGGGGCATCCTCGCCCAGGGCCGCCAGGGACCGCTGGGCGTAGTCGCGCAGGAGGTTCTCGGTGGCGTGGCCGGGGTAGCGCTTGACCGTGCCCCGGTAGGTCTGCACCCGCAGTTCCTCGGCCATGGTGCGGCCCTCGGGAATCGGCAGGGCCGGCATCTGGTACACGCGCTTTTTGCCCACGGGCAGGTCCACGTTGCACAGCTCGGCAATCATGGCGGTGTTGTCGAAGGGCTCCTCGCCCCAGTCAGCCACTGGCAGGGCGCGCTGCATCTCTTCCAGGTCCTTCACATAGAACTCGTCGCAGGGAAACTTGAAGCGGTTCTCGTCGGCCAGCGTGGCTTTGGTCTGAATGGCCAGCAGCGTTTCGTGGGCGGTGGCGTCGGACTTCTTCACGTAGTGGCCGTCGTTGGTGGCGACCAGGCCAATGCCCAGTTCCTGCGCCCAGGCTTTCAGAATGGGGTTGTTCTTCTTCTGTTCCGGCAGCCCGTGGTCCTGAATCTCAATGAAGTAGTTTTCCCCGAACAGCTCGCGGTACCACAGCAGCCGCTTTTTGGCGTCGTCCTCGCGGCCCTGCAGCAGCAGTTGCTGCACCTCGCTGCCCAGGCAACCGGAAAAGGCGATCACGCCTTTGTGGTGCTCCTGCAGCAGTTCGTGGTCAATGCGCGGCTTGTAGTAATAGCCTTCGGTATAGCCCCGGCTGCTCAGGCGGCAGAGGTTCTGGTAACCCTCGAAGTCGCGCGCCAGCAGGGTCAGGTGAAAGATGCCCTTCTCGCCGTCCTGGCCGCGCGTGCGGTCGCGCCGGGTGCCCTGCCCGGGAACCACATACGCCTCGTAGCCGATGATCGGCTTGACGCCCATGCCGGTCGCGTAGTTGTAGAAATGCACCGCCCCGTGCATGTTGCCGTGGTCGGTCATCGCCAGGGCGGGGGTGCAGCCTTCTGGCGTGACCTCCTTGGCCCATTTGAGCAGGTCCTTCAGTTTCGCCGCGCCGTCCAGCAGGCTGTACTGCGTGTGCTGATGCAGGTGGGCGAAGCGCTTGGGCTTGCAGCAGGAGCCGTCGGGCAGGTGAATGTGGGGGGCAGCGGCGTCGGGGGCGGTCACGGCTTCAGGATAAGGAGCGGCCGCAAACCCTACCGCGACGCGCGTCTCTTGACGGCGCTCCTCTCAGCAGCCGTGCCGCGCGTCACTGCCTTGAGAAGCGCCCTGCGCGTTGCCTGTGGCGGCCGATCATCTCAGCCCCCCGAGCATGCTCTCTGTCTCAGTCAGACTTTTGTAAGAGCCCTGTAACCCCGGGCCCCGCACCCTAAGGCATGGAGCGGGCTGCGGCGCTGTCGCTTTCCTTCCGGCGTGGGTCTGGCCTGCCGCCGGGCGCCCGCATGGCCCTTGTTTCCCATCCCGGCGGTCCACACCGGCCATGAGACCGGGGCTGCTAGAGCTGCGCTGGGCGTACCTGCTGTTCGCCCTGCTGGCCCTGAACAGTTTTCTGGTGGTGTGGCTGGTGCCGCGCCCGCAGGCGTTCTGGGTGCTGGCGCCACTGGTGGCGGTGCAACTGATTGCCGCGTGGCTGGCCCCGCGCATCGTCCGCATGGTGCGCGGCCACCGCCTGCTGCAGGAATCCTACGCCGAGGAACTGGCCTTTGCCCGGCAGCTGATGGAAAGCGTGGAACACGGCCTGACGGTCACCGACGAGGACGGCCGCTTTGTGTACGTGAACCGCGCCTACGCTGAGCTGCTGGGCACCACCCCGGAGCGCGTGCTGGGCCGCACGCCCTTTGAGTTCACGCTGCCCGAGGACCACGCCCGGCTGCAGGCGGCCCGCGCCGAGCGCCGGGGCGGCCAGAGTTCGTCCTACCGCACCCGGCTGCGCCGCCCTGACGGCGCCCTGGTGGACGTGGTGGTGACCGGCACCCCGCGCTGGCATGCGGGCCGCATTGTGGGCAACGTGGCGGCGGTAGTGCCGCTGCGGGACCTGGGCGAGGGCTAAGCTGGGCGCGGCCCTGGCTCCACCTTCACCTGCCCTAAACTTGAGCGCACTGCACTCAACTCTATTGACACTCCTGAACTGTGGCCCTATGATTGATGGCAGTCAGAACTGCTGCCCACATGGCGGCAAATCCCCATACTTACAGGAGTCAACATGCCCAAAGCAGTCGGAATTGACCTTGGTACCACCAACTCCGTGATCGCCGTGATGGAAGGCGGTCGCCCCGAAGTGATCGTGAACGCCGAAGGCGCGCGCACCACCCCCTCCGTCGTGGCCTACAAGGGCGACGAGCGGCTGGTGGGCCAGATTGCCCGCCGCCAGGCCGCCCTGAACCCTGCCGCGACCCTCTTTGAAGTCAAGCGCTTCATTGGCCGCCGCTGGGACGAGGTGAAAGAAGAAGCCGCGCGCAGCCCCTTTACCGTGAAAGAAGGCCCCGGCGGCTCCGTGCGCATTGAAGTGAACGGCAAGGACCTCGCCCCCGAGCAGGTCAGCGCCGAGGTGCTGAACAAGCTGGTGCAGGACGCCAGCGCCAAGCTGGGCGAGAAGATCAAGGACGTGGTGGTCACCGTGCCCGCGTACTTCGACAACTCGCAGCGCGAAGCCACCAAGCAGGCCGGTGAAATTGCGGGCCTGAACGTGCTGCGCGTGATCAACGAGCCCACCGCCGCCGCGCTGGCCTACGGCCTGGAGCGCAAGGGCAACGAGACCGTGCTGGTCTTCGACCTGGGGGGCGGCACCTTCGACGTGACCATCCTGGAACTGGGCGACGGCGTGTTCGAGGTGAAGTCCACCTCCGGCGACACCCACCTGGGCGGCGCGGACTTCGACCAGCGCATCGTGGACTGGCTGGCTGGCGAATTCCAGAAGGACAACTCCTTCGACCTGCGCAAGGACAAGCAGGCCCTGCAGCGCCTGATCGAGGCCGCCGAAAAGGCCAAGATCGAGCTGAGCAACGCCTCGGAAACCACCATCAGCCTGCCCTTCATCACCTTCGACCCCGAAACGCGCACCCCCATGCACCTGGAGCGCACCCTGAGCCGCGCCAAGTTCGAGGAACTGACCGCCGACCTGCTGCGCCGCGTGCGCAAACCGGTGGAGCAGGCTTTGGCCGACGCCAAGCTGGACGCGGGCAAGATTGACGAAGTGATTCTGGTGGGCGGCTCCACCCGGATTCCCGCCGTCAAGCGCATCGTGCAGGAGATCGTGGGCAAGACCCCCAACGAGTCCGTGAACCCCGACGAGGCCGTGGCGCTGGGCGCCGCCGTGCAGGCCGGGATTATCCAGGGTGACAGCAGCCTGGGCGACATCGTGCTGGTGGACGTCACCCCGCTGACGCTGGGCGTGGAGGTCAAGGGCGGCATGATCGCGCCGATGATCACCCGCAACACCACGGTGCCCGCCAAGAAGACCGAGATCTACACCACCGCCGAGAACAACCAGCCCGGCGTGGAGATCAACGTGTTGCAGGGCGAGCGCCCCATGGCCGCCGACAACAAGAGCCTGGGCCGCTTCAAGCTGGAGGGCATCCCCCCCATGCGCGCCGGCCAGCCGCAGATCGAAGTGACTTTCGACATTGACGCCAACGGCATTCTGCACGTCACGGCCAAGGAAAAGCAGAGCGGCAAGGAAGCCAGCATCCGCATCGAGAACACCACCACCCTCGACAAGAGCGATGTGGAGCGCATGGTCAAGGAAGCCGAGCAGAACGCCGAGGCCGACAAGAAGCGCCGCGAGCGCGTCGAGAAGCGCAACAACCTCGACTCCATGCGCGTGCAGGCCCTGGGCCAGATTGAAGAGAACGAAGGCGCCGCAGGTGACGCCAAGGACAAGCTCAAAGCCGCCGCTGACGAGGCCGAGGAAGCGGTGCGCAGCGACGACGACGCCAAGATCGAGGCCGCCCAGAAGCGACTGGAAGAGGAGCTGCGCAGCTTCATGACCGCCGCCCAGGCCGGTGCGCAGGGCCAGGACGCGGGCGCCCAGGGCCAGCCCCAGGCGAACAAGGCCGACGACGACGTGATCGACGCGGACTTCAAGCCGGCGGAATAAGGCCACCCCTCAGTCGCCCTGCGGCGACCGCTCCCCGCCCAGGGGAGCCGACACAGCCCCCCTGCCTCCCCTCTCAGGGGAGGTGCCCCGAAGGGGCGGAGGGGTTCTCCCGGGAGAGGACGGCCAGCGCGCCGCCTCTCCCCTCTTCCACTCCACTACTCTGGAACCGATGTTCCGCAAGCGAGGCCCCAAGATGACCGACGAACACAAACCCGGCCAGACCCCTGACACCGAAGCCCAGGCCACCGAAACCGAACTGGACGTGCCCGAAACCGACACCGACAACCTGGAAGAAGACCAGGACGCGGCGTTCCCCGGCCTGGACGGCATGGACGAAGGCATGCTGGGCCAGGTGCAGGAGATGATGGCCAAGCTCCAGCGCGCCGACGAGCTGGAAAAGGAAAACGCGGACCTGAAGAACCGCCTCGCCCGCCTCGCCGCCGACTTCGAAAGCTACCGCCGCCGCACCCAGGACGACGTGCAGGCCGCCCAGGGGCAGGGCGTGAGCAAGGCCGCCGAGGCCCTAATGCCCATTTACGACGACCTGGACCGCGCCGTGAGCATGGGCGCCGCCGACCCCGCCAAGCTGATTCCCGGTATGCAGGCTGTGCAGGGCAAGGTGCTGGGCGTGTTCTCAGGGCTGGGCCTGGACGCCACCGGCAAGGAGGGCGAGGCCTTTGACCCCCAGTGGCACGAGGCGCTGCAGGTGGTGGACGGCGAGCAGGACGACGTGATCGTGCAGGTGTATCAGGTGGGCTTCCGCATGGGCGACCGTCTGGTGCGCCCGGCCCGCGTGGTCGTGAGCAAGAAAGGGTAATGGGTGATCGTTGATGGTTGATGGAGAAAAGCAGGAGCGTCAGCCATCAGCGGCCCGCGACCCCTTACATGGCGTCACCCTGGAACGGCTCGTCAGGCACCTGCACAGTGAATACGGCTGGGAGGAACTGGCGCGGCGCATTCCGGTGAAGTGCTTTCAGGCCAACCCCAGCGTGGGCAGCAGCCTCAAGTTCCTGCGCAAGGTGGGCTGGGCGCGCGAACAGGTGGAGGGCGAGTACCTGAAGCTGGTGCGGCGCGAAGACGCCAATCCGCTGATTGCGGCGCTGAAGGCCGGCACCCTGAGCGCCGACTTGCCCGCGCCCAGCCAGACTCGGGCGCACGAGGCCCTGGCCTGGGCGCTGCGCCACGGCGCCGCCGAGGCTGACCTGCGCACCCTGATGGCCTTCGTGCAGGACGTGAACTTCTGGCCCGAGCGCGAGCGGCTACCACTGCTGAACCTCGCCATTGACCGGGACGCGCCGCCCGCTTTTGTCCGCGAGCTGCTGAAACAGGGCGCCGACGCCAACGACCCCCGCTACTGGCCGCCGCTGCTGCACACCGTAGACGTGGAAGGACTGGCCTACCAGACCGGCCGCCGCGCCCCCCGCACCGATGTGCTGGACCTGCTGCTCTCGCACGGTGCCCACCCCGACGCCAGCGACAAACGCGGCCACACCGCCCTGGACCTCGCCCGCGCGTATGGCCTGAAAGCCGTGCTGAACAAGCTGGGCCCCGCTGCCCCCTAGACCCCCCTCGACCCTCTGACCCCTAGACCCACCGACTGAAAGGAGGTGTTCATGGCCTACAAGGATTACTACGACGTGCTGGGCGTGTCGCGCGGCGCGTCCGACGCGGACATTAAAAGTGCCTACCGCAAGCTGGCCAAGCAGTACCACCCCGACAAGAATGCCGGGGACGAGAAAGCCGCCGAGAAGTTCAAGGAGATCGGCGAGGCCTACGCGGTGCTCTCCGACCCGGAAAAGCGCAAGGTGTACGACCAGTTCGGGCACACCGGGCAAGTGCCCCCCGGCTACGCGGGGCCCGGCGCGGGCGGCTTTCAGGGCGGGGACTTCTCGGGGTTTGACCCGGGGCAGTTCAGCGACTTTTTCCAGGGGCTGTTCGGCCAAGCCGGGCGGCGTGGGGGCGGCGCGGGGCCCGGATTCCAGGGCGCGCAGGTGAACCTGGAAGACCTGCTGGGGGGCTTAGGGGGCACCGGGCAGGGGCGGCGCTTTGTGCAGAACGTGGAAGGCGAGCTGCAGGTCACGCTGGAAGAAGCCTTCCAGGGCTCGGACGAGGTGATCAACGTGGACGGCAAGCGCCTGTCGCTGCGCGTACCCGCCGGCACCCGCGACGGCGCCCGGCTGCGGCTGGCCGGCCAGGGCCCCGGCGGCGGCGATGTGCTGCTGACCATCCGCGTGCTGGAAGACGCCCGCTTTGACCTGGACGGTGACCACCTGACCACCAGCGTGGACGTGCCTGCCCCGGTGGCGGCCCTGGGCGGCGACGTAACGGTGCAGACGCTGTCGGGCAAGGGGAACCTGAGTGTGCCCCCGGGCAGCAGTGGCGGGCGCCGCATGCGCCTGCGCGGCCAGGGGTGGCCCCGCAAGGACGGCACGCGCGGCGACCTCTACGTGAAACTGAACGTGACCGTGCCCTCGCAGCTGACCGAGGAGCAAAAAGAGCTGTACCGCAAGTTGCGCGACCTGGGCTAAGACGACACGCCGGGCGAGGGGTGAGCGGACTCGCAGAGTGATGAACGGACAGGGCTACGGCAATTGAGAAGCATCCCTACGCTCTTCCCACTCTGCTCTGGCATCGGACGAGTCCCGTTTAAGCAGGCGCCTGCCCCTCCACCCGCAAGCAGGCCACCCCTCCCGTTCCTGAGGAGAGGTGGCCTGCCTCTTTGGGGTCAGATCGTAGGCTGGCTGATGCCCTGCAGCGCCTGTTCATCGGCGCCGCCAGAAGTGCGGGTGGCGAGGTCGCCGAGGCTCACGATGCCCACCACCTGACCGTTTTCAGTCACCGGCAGGCGGCGCACCTGGCGCTGGGCCATCTGGCGGGCGGCGTCCTGCACATCGGTGTCCGACTCCAGGGTGAACACGCCCCCGGTGGCGTAGTCGCTGGCCACGCTGCCCAGGTCGTGCCCGTAGGCCACGGCGCGCACCACGATGTCGCGGTCGGTAATGATCCCCTGCAGGGTCTCGCCGTCCATGATCAGCACGTTGCCAATGTCCTGTTCGCGCATCAGGGTGGCGACTTCCTTCAGGGTGGCGCGGGGGTCGGTGGTCGTGAGGTCGCGGGTCATGATGTCTTTGAGGGTCGGCATGGTCTGAAGGTAAAAGGTGCCCCGCAGCGCCGCATGGGAAAACCGGAAAGGTCAGCCGCACAAACCCTACAGCCAGCCTTGAGGGAAGCAAGAGCGGAAACGCCCAAGCCAGGCTCAACCGCTGGACCCCAGGGCCCCTCACCGCCACCCGTGCTGCCGAGCACCTTGGTGATGCACACCAAAGCCGCCCCAGGGCTGTCCCGGGGCGGCTCCAGTTTCTGCGTTCAGACTGCTGCTTTTACTTCATCAGCCAGTCGAAGGCGGTCTTCATCAGGATGGTGCGGCTGTTGGGGGTCAGGCCCTCCAGCCCGAAGCCCATGGTCACGGTGCGGTATTTGCCCGCGTCGTTCGCCACGATGGCCCCGGCATTTTCACCGGCATTCTGGGCGCTCACGCGCGGCTGATTGCGGGTCTGGGCCTGGGTGTTGCCGCCCAGAATCTGGTTCAGGATGCCGCCGATCAGGTTGGCTGCAATCTGCTCCACCAGCCCACGCGGGTCCTGCACCTTCTGGGCGGCGCGGTTGCGGTTGGGGTCCACGCGGATGCTCTGGGCCGTAATGGTGCCGGCCGTGGCGTTGGCCGTGCCCCACGAAGCCACCACGCTGCTGCCGCCCTGATCGGCAATCACGTCGGGGTAGTACTGGTTCTTGGCGCTGCCGTCTGCGTTCAGGGTAAAGGCGGTGTTCCCAAAGGCCCCGCGCGTCACGAACTTGGCCTGCCCGCTGCTGTCGGCCACAAAGCGCGTCTTCAGCACGCCCGTGTAAAAGGCGCTGGTGCCAATGTCATAGCCGATGTCCTGGCCGGTGATCAGCAGGTTGCCGCCGCCCTCCACGTACTGGCGCAGCACGTTCTGATCGGCCGCCGTGATGGTGTTCTGGTACTGCTCGCCCGTGGCCCACACCACGATATCGGCGCGCTTCAGTTCGCTCAGCGGCACCTGCCCCTGGCTCTGGGTGTTCCACACAAAGGCCCCGCCGCTCACCGCGTTCGCCTTGATGGCCTCGCGCAGCGCGTTCGTCACGTCGGCGCCCTGGCCCATGTCGTCGTCCACCAGCAGCACGCGCGGCTTCCTGCTGCTGCTGGGCGGGGTGGGGGTCGGGGCGGGCGGCGTGGGGGCCGGGCCCGCACCGGGGCGGTCCTTGATAAAGCAGCCCTTGCGCTGGCCGGGGGCGGGGTCACGGCCCCACTCGGCCACGGTGCAGTTAAAGCCGTCGGTGCCCACACCGGTCAGGTACTTGCCGGCCGTGCCGAAGGCGGCGTCCTTCTGGCCACTGAAGTCGCACTTGCTGCCCTCAATGGCGCACAGGGTGTAACCCGCCGGGCCCGTGGGTGGCGTGGGGGTAGGCGCTGGGGGCGTGGGCGCGGGCGGTGTGGGTGCCGGGGGGGTGGGGGTTGGCGCGGGTGGGGTAGGGGCGGGCGGCGTCGGTGCTGGAGGCGTTGGGGCCGGCGCCGGCGCGCCCACGCCCAGCTTGCCCAGGGCGCCGGGCACGCTGATCAGGCCGTAGCCCACGTTGTTGTTCTTGCTGCCCGCGTTGCTGGCGCTGCTGTACAGGGCGTTCTTGATGGCGTCCACCGAGCTGCCCGGCTTGGCCGAGAGCAGCAGGGCCACGGCGCCCGCCGCAATGGGGCTGGCCTGTGAGGAGCCGCTGAGCGCGCCGTACTGCCCGTTGGGGAAGGCGCTGGTGATTTCCACACCGGGCGCGGCAATATCGGGCTTCACGAACACGCCCTTGATGGTGCTGTTCCAGTTCACCGGGCCGCGGCTGCTGAAGCTCGCCACTTGGCCGTCTTTGTCCACGGCGCCCACCCCAATCGCGTCGGGCAGGTTGCCGGGGCTGCCGGTGCTGGCCGGAGACGGGCCAAAGTTGCCAATGGCGAACACCGGCACCACGCCCGCCTTGATCATGTTCTGCACCGGCACGATGAATTCGTCGTAGGTGCCGGGAATGCCCAGGCTCATGTTCACCACGTCGGCGCCGTCGTCGGTATTCGCGTTGTTGTCGGGGTCCAGCACGTACTGCATCCCGGCGATCACCTGGGCAAAGGTGCCTTCGTTGTTGGGCAGCACCAGCGCGCTGATGATCTTGGCGCTGGGGGCCACGCCCACGGTGTCGCCCACCAGCAGGCCCGCCGTGTGGGTGCCGTGGTTGGTGGTGTCGCGCACGGCCGCCCCCTGCACGCGGTCGCCGGCGGCGTTAAATTCGGCGAAGCCGGCCACCTTGCCGTTCAGCTGCGGATGGGCCGCGTCAATCCCGCTGTCCAGGTGCCCAATCTTGATGCCCTGGCCCTTGAACCCGGCGGCCCAGGCCTGCGGCGCGCCAATCTTGGCGAGGTGCCACGCCTCGCCGGGCGCGGCGGCGGCGGCGCTCAGGGCCACGGCCCGCTGCGGCTTGGGAATCTGCACCTTGAAGTTCTCGAACACATCCGAGACGAAGGGCAGCAGCGACAGGGCGCGCGCCTGCACCGGCGTTAGGGGCAGGTAGATGCTCTGGTCCAGCCACAGCTGCGTGGCCTTGCCCGAGTTGATTGCCTGGGTGATAAACCCGGCCGCCGGGCCCAGTTGCGCCAGCTTGGTGTTCAGCTGACTGCGCAGGTTCTTGAACTGCGCGCGCCCCCGCTCGTCGTTGGCAAACTGAAAGCGCACGATGACGCCCACCGGGGTCTGGTCGCCCTGCTGAGCGCGTTGCAGCAGGGTGGGCGACAGGCGACCGGCGCTGGCCTCGGACAGCCCGCCCAGGGTCAGGGCGGCGCCCAGCAGCAGCAGATTTCTCTTCATCATGCCGCTTAGGGTAGGCGGCGGGCCGTGACGTGCCCTGAAGGGAAGGTGAGGAGACCTTGACCTGCGGTCAGGCGGGCATCAGGGGCGGGTATAGTCCACGATCAGCTCGCCCTGGTTGATTTTGTTGTCCATCATGCTGTTGCGCTTGTAGGCCAGCACAATGCGCCCGCTGCTCAGGTGCAGCAGGGTCAGCGTGCCGTTCACGCCGCGGCCCTGGGTCGCGTTGCTGCCAAAAATCCGCCACTGAAAGCCGGTTTTGACTTCCAAGCCCCGGTTGGGATCGTCGTTGGCCGGCACCGTGGCTGGGCGCGCCGTAAAGCCTTCGGGCGAGCGCATCTCGCCGGTTTTCAGGTCAACGCTGACCCCACGCAGCACCCCATTCATGGAGGGGCCGTCGCCAAAGGTCACGCGGGTGGCGTCGCGCGTGACCGCGAGCCGGAACGTCTTGCCCGTGGACACCAGCGTTTCCTGAAACACCACGTACTTCCTGAACTCCTCGGGCGAGATGTTCAGGCGCTCGTCGTACACGGGCTTAATGCCCCGTGCCGCGCTGACGGCAATCTGGCGCAGCACGCCCGGATCGCCGCCCGCGTTGGCCACCTGCAATTCCAGCTGCACGGTGGAAATGCTGGAGCGGCGGGTCAGCAGCGTGACCGGCTGCGCGGTCTGCGGCAGCAGGCTGCTCAATTTGGTCAGCAGTGCGGGTGACAGGACCGCTGGGCTGGGCGCCGAGGACGCGCCAAAGCCGTCTCCGGCCACCAGCAAGCCAGACACAAGGGCAAGTGCACAGAGGGGCCGGGCCAGCGTCATGCACTGGCGAGCATAGACCCCCAGGGTGAGAATTCACCGCTGCGGAGCGGCAGAAAGATGAACCCCCCATCAGGTGGCCGTCAGGTCGGTTGGCCATGGGCGCGCGCCTGCCCCCTTGCGGGACAGCAGGCGCGCCTGGGGGGCTCAAACGGCGCGGTTCAGGCCTTGCCCACGCTGCCCAGCACGGTCAGTTTGTGCTCCACGATCTGGCTCATCAGGTCGCGGGCGGGGCCAAAGATCTTGCGGGGGTCGAATTCTTTGGGGTTGGCGTTCAGGGCCTCGCGGATGGCCACGGTGCTGGCCAGACGCAGGTCGGTGTCCACATTCACCTTGGCAATGCCGTGGCCGGTGGCGCGCTGCAGGTCCTCGTCGGCAATGCCGGCCGCATCGCCGATCACGCCGCCGCCCGTGCGGAAGCGCTCCACGATCTCGGCCGGCACGCCGCTGGAGCCGTGTGCCACGAGGGGAATGCTGGTCAGCTGCGCAATTTTCTCGATGCGGGCGTGGTCAATAAAGGGGCGGCCCTTGCCCTTGTAGGCGCCGTGGCTGGTGCCAATGGCAATGGCGAGGTAATCGGTGCCGGTCTGCTCGATAAACTGCACGGCTTCCTCGGGGTCGGTCAGGAAGGCGTCTTTCTCGTCCACCACGATGTGCTCTTCGATGCCGCCCAGGCGCCCTAGCTCGGACTCCACGCTGATGCCCATGGCGTGCGCGGCTTCCACCACGCGCCGGGTTTCCTTGACGTTTTCCTCGAAGGGGTGGTGCGAGGCGTCAATCATCACGCTGGTAAAGCCCATCTTGATCGCCTTCAGCGCCGACGCATACGAGGAGCCGTGGTCCAGGTGCAGCGCCACCGGCACGCTGGCGCGCCCGGCAATGTCAATGACGATGTTGGCCAGATCCTGACCGCCGTACTTGATGGCGCCCTCGCTCATCTGCACCATCACGGGGCTGCGCAGCTTTTCAGCGGTGTGAATGATCGCCTGCGTGATTTCCATGTTGTTCGTGTTGAACGAGGCCACGCCGTATTTGCCAGCGCGGGCGGGAACCAGAATGTCGTTACCAGTGACGAGCATGTGAGTGCCTCCTTGGGGGCGCGGGGGGGGCGGCCGTGAGGGCCGCCGGAGCCGGGCAGAGCGGGCGCGTGTTCAGCAGCGGCCAGGGCGGGCGCAGGCGAGGCCGGCGGCCCCACAGGTCACTGTGAGCGCCCCCACTTTAACGGCTCGCGGGGCCGGGTGCGGGCCAGGCGTCCACACGACTGGGCCGAGCGGGGGGCCGGGGCGTAGCATGGCAGGTATGAGCCGCCCTTCTGTCGCGTTTGATCCGGCCAGCGCCCTCTCGCGCCGGGCCCGCACCATGAACGCCAGCGCCATCCGCGAGATTCTGAAAATCACCCAGCGCCCGGACGTGATCTCGTTCGCGGGCGGCCTGCCAGCGCCCGAACTGTTTCCCATAGAAGAGGTGCGCGCGGCCACCAACGCGGTGCTGGACCGCGCCGGGGCGGCGGCGCTGCAGTACTCCACCACCGAAGGCCACTCGCCGCTGCGCGAGTGGATTGGCGCGCAGGCGGGCATTCCGGCCGCCAACGTGCAGATCGTGACTGGCAGCCAGCAGGGCCTGGACCTGCTGGGCAAGGTGCTGCTGGACGAAGGCGACGTGGTGCTGGTCGAAGCCCCCACCTACCTGGGGGCGCTGCAGTCCTTTCAGCCCTACCTGCCGCGCTACGTGCAGCTGCCCACCGATGAGGGCGGCATTGACGTGGACGCGCTGGAAGAGGTGCTGAAGCGGGAACGGGCCAAACTGCTGTACGCCATTCCTAACTTTCAGAACCCCACGGGCCGCACCCTCAGCGCCGAGCGCCGCCAGCGGCTCGTCGAGCTGACCGCGCAGTACGGCGTGCTGGTCATTGAAGACGACCCCTACGGCCAGCTGCGCTTTTCCGGCGAGCCGGCGCCCAGCCTCTACGAACTGGGCCTGCGCCTGCACGGCGACCCGGACCGCAACCATGTGGTGTATTCCAGCTCGTTTTCCAAGACCCTGGCGCCGGGGCTGCGCGACGCCTGGGTGCAGGCCGCCGCGCCGATCATCGCCAAGCTGATTCAGGCCAAGCAGGGCTCGGACCTGCACACGCCCACGCTGAACCAGATGATCATGGCCGAACTGGTGCACGACGTCCTGCCCCGCCAGATCGAGCGGGTGCGTCAGGCGTACGGGGAGCGGGCGCAGCACATGCTGCGGGCCATCCGCGCGCACTTTCCGGCCGAGGTGGAGCACACCACGCCCGAAGGGGGCATGTTCCTGTGGCTGACCCTGCCGGCGCGCGTGAACACGGGGCCCCTGCTGCCCCGCGCGGTGGAGCGCAAGGTGGCCTATGTGCCCGGCAGCCCGTTTTACGCCCTGGGCGGCGGCGAGAACACCATGCGCCTGAGCTACTCCAACGCCACGCCTGAACAGATCGACACCGGCATGCGCGCCCTGGGCGGGCTGCTGCGCGAGGAGCTGGGCGCATGACCCAGGCCACGCCCGGGGTGCTGGCCGAGGTGGAGCGCGAACGCCAGCGCCAGGAGGCCAAGTGGGGCGAGCAGAATCTGGAGCCCGCCGTGTGGCTGATGGTGCTGGGTGAAGAGGTGGGCGAAGCGAACAACGCCGCTCTGGAAGCCCTGATGACCCACTGCGACAAGCAGGCGGGCGTGCGCGGCGCACGCAGCCTGGACGACTACCGCGCCGAACTGATTCAGGTGGCGGCGGTGGCGGTGTCGGCGGTGGAAAGCCTGGACCGCCAGCGGGCGAGGACCGACCAGGCGCTGCAGGCCCAGGCGACAGCGGCGCCCAGCCCGGTCTGACTGCGGCAGCCTGGGCCTCCTCGGACTTAGCAGGGGGCGCAGGTGAACGGGCGGGGCAACTGTTTCGCGCGAGCCTTCTCCTCTTTCCCAGCAGAGCGGCCCCGGGTGATCCCCAGGGCCGTTCCGGGCGCCGCGCTCCATCTGTGACTGAACCCGAATGTGGCGCGGCCTCACCCCTGTAGCGCTTTTGGGTGAACCCCCACCCCTTGGGAGATGGGGGCGGCCCTTCTACACTGACGGCCATGACCCCTCCCCCGCCCCTGGGCGTGTTCGATTCCGGCGTGGGCGGCCTGAGCGTGCTGGCCGAGCTGCGCCGCGCCCTGCCCGGCCAGGACCTGCTGTATCTGGCCGATACCGCCCATGTGCCCTACGGCGCGCGCCCCGACGACGAGATCCGCGCCCTGACCGAGCGGGCCGTGGCGGCGCTGCACGCGCAGGGGGCCGGGGCCGTGGTGGTGGCGTGCAACACGGCGTCGGCCTTCAGCCTCACGCACCTGCGCGAACGGTTCGACATGCCCATCATTGGGCTGGTCCCGGCAGTGAAACCCGCCGTGCAGGCCACCCGCAGCGGCGTGGTGGGCGTGCTGGCCACCCCCGGCACCCTGCGCGGCACCCTGCTGGCCGATGTGATCCGCGAGTGGGCCGAGCCGGCGGGCGTGCAGGTGCTCCGGGCGGTGAGCACCGAACTGGTGCCGCTGGTGGAAGCGGGCAAGGCCGACCATGTAGAGACGCGGGCGGTGCTGCGCGAGGTGCTGACCCCGCTGGCCCAGGCGGGGGCCGATCAGCTGGTGCTGGGCTGCACCCATTACCCCTTTCTGGCCGCCAGCCTCCGCGCGGAATTTGGCGACACCTTCGCCCTGCTGGACAGCGGCGCGGCCGTGGCCCGCCACACCCGGCGCGTGCTGGACGCCGCCGGGCTGCTTGCCCCCGACACCACGGCCGGCACGGTGCGCTACTTCGTGACCGGCGACCCGGCGCGCGCTGCCCCAGTCTTCGCCGCGCTGCTGGCCGAAACCATGCACAATGGGGAAGAACCTCACCGGGCCCCCGCGCCCAGAATCGAGCGCCTGCACACATGACTGCCCCCCAATCCAGCAAGTTTCCCGCCCGCGAGGGCCGCGACCCCCTCACCCCCCGGCCCGTGACCGTCAAGCGCGGCGTGAACCCGCACGCGCCGGGCAGCGCGCACCTGATCATGGGGCGCACCGAAATCCTGGCGACCGTGACCCTGGAAGAAAAGCCTGCCCCCCACATGCGCGGCAAGAAAGAGGGCTGGCTGACGGCCGAATACTCCATGCTGCCGCGCGCCACCACCGACCGGCAGGCCCGGGAACGCAACCTGCAAAACGGGCGCCGCTACGAGATTCAGCGCCTGCTGGGCCGCGCCCTGCGCGCCGGGATGGACCTGCGCTTCTTTCGCAACCAGACGTTGTACGTGGACTGCGACGTGCTGGTGGCGGACGGCGGCACCCGGGTCGCCAGTATTCTGGCCGGCCACGCCGCCCTGCACGACTTCTGTGACCGCCTGATTCAGAAAGGCCAACTCACCGACTGGCCCATTGCGCGCAATGTGGGGGCCATCAGCGTGGGGCTGCTGGGCGACGAGGTGCGCGTGGACCTGGACTACGCCGAGGACAAGGCCGCGCGCGCCGACCTGAACGTGGTCGCCACCGACGCGGGGCTGATCGTGGAGGTGCAGGGCGGCGCCGAGGAAGGCGCCCTGACCCACGAGGAATATGTGCGCCTGCTCTCCACTGGCACCGCCGCCGTGCAGGACGTGATGCGCGAGATCACCCGGCAGCTGGCGGTGATTCAGGGGCTCTGAAGACCGCCCGGGGGCGGGCTGCGCTACACTCCGGGGCAGTTCAAAGGAGGGCAGAAGGCATGAGCGTGACGAGATTCATCGGGCGGGCGCTGCTCGCAAGCATCTTCATCAAGAGCGGCCTGGACCACCTGCAGCACCCCGAACCTATCGTGCGCGCCGCGCGCGGCGCCGAGGTGCCCGAACCCGAACTGGCCGTCAAGGTCAACAGCGGCGTCATGGTGGGGGCGGGCGCCCTGCTGGCCCTGGGGCTGGCCCCCCGCGTCAGCGCCACCGCCCTGGCCGCCAGCCTGATCCCCACCAGCGTCATCGGCCACCCCTTCTGGGACAAGTCCGGCAAGGAGCGCCAGCAGCAGCAGACACAGTTTCTGAAGAATCTGGCCCTGCTGGGCGCGCTGCTGATGGTCACCAGCCAGGACTGACCCGCCCGGTCCACCGCGAGCCAGGGGCAGGAGCCTCTGGTTCGTTTCATTGAAGCAGCGGTTGACGGGTCACCGAAACGGGCAGACCGGGGCCGGGAAACTGGCCCGCCCGATTGGGCCAGATGATCTGCAGGGCGGCGAACGGCACATCCCCCGAAAAGCGCTGGGCCGTTCCCAGAAACTCACCGTGGTGCCGGGCGTTGACCTGCCCAAACCGCACTTCGGTCTGCTCCAGCAGTTGCTCTGAATGGGTTCCGGCCTGAAAACGCTGCCCTTCTCGAATCAGCGCCACCGCCAGATTCAGGATGGCCTGCATGGTGGGCAGCGGCAGCCCGAAAAGAATCAACTCTGGATGGCGGAAGGTCTGCGTCAAGCCGACCGTGTAGGCAAAGGCTGGGCCCTCAGCGTCCTCGGGCACCATGACGACCTGCCAGCCATAGGCGCGGGCACCTGCCAGCACCCTGGCCCAGACCGGATCAGCCACCGTGCCGCTCACAGCACGCGCAGGCGGTAGAAAATGCCGGCCAGGGTTCCGGCCAGGGCCAAAGCCAGCGCCAGGACAATCCACATGCCTTCGGGGTTTTCCTGAAAGGGCAGCGGTACGTTCATACCGAAAATGCTGGTGACCAGGGTGGGAATCGCCACCAGAATGGTCGTCACCGTCAGCACCTTCACCACCTGATTCACGTTGTTGGAAATCACGCTGGCAAAGGCGCCCGCCATGCTGGTCAGAATGTTGCTGGCAATACTGGCCATCTCGATGGCCTGCAGGTTCTCGATCAGCACGTCGTCCAGCAGGTCACTGTCTTCTTCGTACATCTCGAAAATCCGGTCGCGCTTGACCCGTTCCATCATGGCCTCGTTGGCCTTCAGGCCGGTCAGGAAGTACACGAGGCTCTTTTCCAGTTTCAGCAGGTTCAGCAGTTCGCGGTTCTGCTGGCTGTTTTCCAGCTTATCCTCAATGGTGTCCACGCGCTTGTTGATCTGCCGCACGTCAATCAGGAAGCGCTGGGCGTTGCGCAGAAACAGCTGCAGCGTCAGGCGGTTTTTCTTGACGGTGCTCACCCGGCGCACCAGCCCACTGAGCACATCCTTGACCACCGGATTTTCCGGCAGGGCGCACACCGTGACCAGGCAGTGGTCGGTGTGCAGAATGCCCAGCGGCACCGTGTCGTAGGGGATATCGCTGTCTTCGGGCAGGCGGTAACTCGTCTGCATGATGATCAGCAGTTGCCCGTCTTCGCGCTCAAAGCGGGAGCGTTCGTCCGGGTCCAGGGGGTAACTCAGGTAATCCAGCTCCAGCCCCGTTTCGCGGCTGACGCGCGCCAGTTCCTCGGGCGTGGGGTCGGCGGCGTTGATCCAGCAGCCGTCCACGTACTGGTCCAGCGTGGTGAGCTTCCCGCCGATGCTGCGGTAGTACGTCAGCATGCGGGCCTCCGGGGGCCTTCACAGCGGCCCTGAAGGGTGAGAGGGCGCCGGGAACTCCGGAGCCAATGGAAACGCTTTAAGGTGCAGCACAACGGGGAACGGCGCATGACGCGACCTCCGGGAACAGAAGAAAGACTCGCAGGGGCCGGGCCAAACTGGGCGGTTCGCCGTCCAGGGTAAAGGGGTCTGGGGTCACGTCATCACCTCCCTTGTGCTTCACAGGCTTCAGCGCGTCGACTTCCGGCGCAGCGCTGCCATGCTAGCCCCGCCGGGCGCAGGGCGGCAAGGGCCAAGGCGAAGGCCCTCCCCAGCGGGTGGAGAGGGCCAGCAGGTGGCAGGGGGGGGCCGGCACGAACCGGCAGCGGGGCTTAGAGCCCGAAGTGGGCGCGGTTCTTGACGATGAACTCTTCCTCGCCGCCGGGCACGTCCTCTTCGGGGAAGATGGCGCTCACCGGGCAGGCGGGCACGCACGCGCCGCAGTCAATGCATTCGTCGGGGTGAATGACAAACTGGTCACCACCGTCGTAAATGCATTCCACCGGGCAGACCTCGGTGCAAGCCTGGTCCTTGACACCGATGCAGGGGCTGACGATCACGTGAGGCATGGGGGACAGTATGCACACGGCAAGGGGCCGCTGCAAGGGCGAAACCCCAGAGGATGCCTGGACGTTTTTCACGTTCAGGCGCGCAAAACCGACTCCCTGGGTCAGGATTGGCGCGCGGTTCAGGCCGGCGGCTGGGCGGGGTCGCTGGCCGCCCCGGTGAGGTGCCGGGCCACCAGTTCAAGGTCGCTGTCCTTGTCCACATCGGTGCCCACTGCCGCGTGCGGCGTGACCAGGGCGCGCGCCGTGACCCCCAGCAGCGCCGAGACTTTCGCTTCCAGCGCCGCCACGCTCAGGCGCCCGGTGATCAGCCGCAGCAGAATGCCGGGGCCGATCAGGGCGGCCAGCCGCAGCGGGGCCTTGCGGGCGGCCAGTACCTCGCGCAACCGGGGCAGGAACTGCCCGATCAGGGCCGGGTCCAGCAGAAAGAGGTTGCCCCCCGTGAACACGCCGTCTTTCAGGCGGGCGTAGGTGCGTTTCACGCCGGGAAACGCCGCCTCACAGGCCTCGCGGCGCACCACCGGGTACACCAGCGCGGCGTCCGGGGCCGCGCGCAGCACGTCGCGCACCTGTTCGGCGCTCAGCAGCGGAATGTCGGCGGTGACCACCAGCACCCGCTCGCCGGGCTGCAGTCCAGCGGCGCGCAGGGCCTCCACACCGGCTTCGAGGTTGCTCAGCAGGGTGCCGTGGTCGGTGACCCGCTCGTCAATCCAGGGGTCCAGGGCGGGGGTGGTGGGGCCCACATAGGCCACGCGCGCCACCTGCCCGCTGCCGCGCAGGGCCCGCAGCACCCGCTCGGCCATGGTCAGGCCCGCCACCGGAATCAGGGGCTTGACCTTCACGCCGTGCGCCGCCGCGAAGGGGTCGCCGGGATCGCCGCCGCCCAGCACCACCGCGCTCCAGTGCGCTTCGCCTTGGATATTCATTGCGGCTCAGGGTACCAGACGCGCCGGCCCGGCCGCCGGCAGGTGCAGCTGCGCGCAAAAGCCCTGCCCCGGCGCGCTGCGCAGGCTCAGCGTACCGCCGTGCAGCGCCGCCACCTGCCGCGCCAGCGCCAGCCCCAGGCCGTGCCCGCCGGTATCCAGGCTGCGGCTGGCGTCGGGCCGGAAGAACGCCTCGCCCAGCCGGGCCAGGGTGGCCGCGTCCACGCCGGGGCCGTCGTCGGTGACGGTCACCATGGCGCCCCCTTCCCTGGCTTCTACCGCCACCGTGACTGCGGCGCCCGGGGCGTGGCGCACCGCGTTCGTGGTGAGGTTCCAGATGGCCTGCCCCAGCAGCACCCGGTCGCCGGGCACGGTCACGGCCTGCGGGGCATGCAGGTCCACATCGGCCAGGGGGTCCAGTTCGCGGGCGCGGTCCACGGCGTCGGCGGCCAGCTCGCGCAGCGGGACAGGCGCGCGCTGCACGGCTGCCGGGTCGCGCGCCAGCAGCAGCAGGTGGTTGGCCAGGGTGGAGAGCCGCGCGATGTCCGTGCCAATTTCCTGCAGCTCGCTGCGGTAGCGCTCGGCGTCGCGCTCGCGGGCGAGGCTGCCTTCCACCCGGGCGGTCAGGGCGGCCAGCGGACTTCTGAGGTCGTGGGCGGCGGCGCGCAGGAAGCCCTGTTCGCGCTCGCGGGCGTCGGCCAGCCGGGCGAAGGCGCCCTGCAGGGTCAGGGCCAGCCGCGCCAGTTCGTCGCCCTCGCCCGCCCCGGGCAGGGGGCGGCGCAGGTCGCCGCCCGCCCCCACCGCTCGGGCCGCTGTTTCCAGGGCGCGCACCGGGCGCAGCAGCCGCCCTGCGACCAGCCACCCCACCAGCAGCGACAGGGCCACGGCCAGGGGCAGCAGCAGGGTCAGTGCGCGCCCAAACGCCCGCCGCGCCTCGTTCAGGGCGCGGGTGTCCAGGGCAATCTGCAGCAGGGCGTTGCCCCGCAGCGGCCTCACCAGCAGCAGCGCCGCGCCGTCCGGGGTGCCGTGCAGGCCCGGCGCCAGGGTCTGCAGGAAGAGCGCCGGAAAGCCCGCTGTGCCCACCGCCTGCAGTTCGCCCCCCTGCAGCGCCACCACCCGCAGGGCCAGACCTTCGCCGTCCACCGCACGGGCAATGCGTTCCAGGTCCGCCTGCGAAACCGTGGCCACCCCCAGCAGCGAGGGCAGCAGGTCGTCCGGCCCGCCCTCGCCGGGGCGGCGGGGGCGCAGCAGGTCCTCCACCCGGCCCTGCACCACTTCCACGGCGCTGTTCAGACGCTGCGCCTGCGCCTGCCGCAGAAAGCCGCTGACCGCCACGTACAGCCCGCCCGCCACCAGGGCCACGGCGAGGCCGGTGGCCAGCGCCGCCCACAGGGCCAGCTGGGCGCGCAGGGTCAGCCGTAAGTGGAGGCGGCGCATGGTGGCTTCAGCGCTCCACCCGGTAACCCCGCCCCCGCTCGGAGCTGATGGCCTCGGGGGCGAGCTTGCGCCGCACGTAGCGCACGTACACGTCCACAATCCGGGCCTCGCCCTCAAAGGCAGGGCCCCACACGCGGTCAATCAGGTCCTCGCGGGTGAACCAGCGTTCGGGGGCCAGCGCCAGGGTTTCCAGCAGGGCGTACTCGCGCCCGGTCACGGCCACCTCCTGCCCGTCCCAGACCACCGTGCGGGCCACCGTGTCCAGCAGGCCGCGCCCCCCGGCAAAGGCCACGCGCGGCGCCCCCTGCCCCCGCTCCCGGCGCGACAGCGCGCGCAGGGTGGCCAGCAGTTCGGGCATGGCAAACGGCTTGACCAGATAAGCGTCGCCTCCCAGGTCCAGGCCCTCCACCCGGTCGGTCAGCTCGCCGCGCGCGGTCAGGAACAGAATGGCGGCGGCGCTGCCCTGGGCACGCAGTTCGCGGGCCACCGCAAAGCCGTCCATCCCGGGCAGCATCACGTCCAGCACCACCAGTGGAAAGTCGCCCAGGGCCGCCTGCTCCAGGCCCTCCGGCCCCGTCTGCGCCCAGGTGACGGCGTACCCGGCCTCACGCAGCGCGCTGGCGGTGGGCTGCGCAATGCGGGCGTCGTCCTCCACGAGCAGCAGTCTCATCTGAGCCCCGAGTGTAGTCGCTTCGGTTAATGGGGGGTTACAGCGGGCCGGCCCCGCTTAGCCCGCCAGGGCCTGCCACAGCGCCCAGCCCAGCAGCCCCGCCGTCCCCAGGGCCCCCAGGACCACGGCAGGCACCAGCCACGGCAGGCGGCGCTGCAGGGCCAGACTGCGCCCCTGGGCGGCGTGGTATACGGGGGCCGGCAGGGTGCGCGCCGCCAGCGCCAGCAACCCCGGCACCACCAGGGCGTCGTCGGCCAGGCCCAGCACCGGGGTGAGGTCGGGCAACAGGTCCAGGGGCAGCAGGGCGTAGGCCAGCGCCCCCAGGGCCAGCAGCCGGGCACTGGTGGGGGTCTGCCGGTCCCCCAGGGCGAACAGCAGGGCCAGGGCGTCGCGCCACACCGCACGAATCCGCTTGATCACGCCCTTCAGTACGCGCTGCACCGGCCGGGCGTTCCCGCTGGGGCCCCCAGGCGTGGTATGCTGCCCGGGACCGCTGCGCCGCTCTTCAAAGGCAGCCAGCGCCGGAGGTCAGACGCACACCGACTCGCGCCCCCGCGAGCCTACGTGTACCGCGAGGACACGTTCCAGACACGGGAACCTGCACGCAATCTACGCCCCCCTGGCCGCGCCCCTTCGCGCCAGACGCCGCGTTTGCCTGCTGCCCCCGTGCCCTGGTGCCTGACCGCCCCGGCCACGGGTGGCGTTCCCGTTGCGCTTCCCGCTGTGGTACACTCCGCTCTTGGTGACCCGCCAAGGCGCGGGGGCAACGAACGCAGCCAGAGCCGCCCGACAAGCAGCGTCTTGTCCGGGCGCGCGGCAGGAGGAACAAAGATGTTTGCAATCATTCAGACCGGCGGGAAGCAGTACCGCGTGCAGGAAGGCGACGTGATCCGCGTCGAGAGCCTGAAGGGCGAGGCCGGCGACAAGCTGGACCTGACCCCCATCTTTGTGGGCGGCGAGCAGGCGACCTTCGGTGAAGCGGCCGGCAAGTTCACGGTCAGCGCCGAAGTGGTCGAGCACGGCCGTGGCCCCAAGATCTACGTGCGCAAGTATAAGAGCGGCATCCAGTACCGCCGCCGCACCGGCCACCGTCAGGACTACACCGCCATCAAGATTCTGGGCATCAAAGGCTGAGGTGAACTGAAATGGCACACAAGAAAGGCGTCGGCTCGTCCAAGAACGGCCGTGACAGCAATCCCAAGTACCTGGGCGTGAAGAAGTTCGGCGGCGAGCAGGTGCTGGCCGGCAACATCCTGGTGCGTCAGCGCGGCACCAAGTTCAAGGCTGGCCCCAACGTGGGCATGGGCCGCGACCACACCCTGTTCGCTCTGGAAAGCGGCAAGGTCGTGTTTACCAACCGTGGCACCAAGGGCCGCTTCATCAGCATTGAAGTGCCCACCGAAACCGCCGCTGACTGAGTCTGCTCAGCGCATCTGGGCCGGTGACCCCCTGTGGTCGCCGGCTCTTTTCATGGCCCAGGCGCGGTACAACAAAAGGCGTGTCCTCCCGCCTCCTGAGCGTGGCCCTGCTGCTTGGCACCGGGGCCGCCCTCGCCGCGTCCCCCGTCCCCGCCCCCGACGCAGCCCGGCGTGAGGCGCTGGAGGTGGGCGCCCAGAACACCCTGCGCCGCTGCGTGGTTGCCCTGGCCCAGAGGCAGCTGGACTCGCCGACCCCTCAACTGCCCGCCGCCTGGGAAGGGCGGTCCTGCGCCCAGGCCGTGCCAGAACTGGCCCGTTTGCCCTTTGCCAGCGACAGTGTCATCCGCCTGCGCCCGGCCACCGAGGAGGGGTTTGAAGTCACCCTCACCTCTGCATCGGGGCGGCTGTACCGCTGGCCACTGTCCCCGACGCCGTTGCCTCCACCGCCACGGGCGAGGTCGCCGCTGCTGACGAGGGTTATGTGGGTGGCGGGGCTGGGCCTCTTTGCCGCCGCACTGGCCCTCCTGGCGGCGGCGCCCGGGTCCCGCATGCTGGCGGGCCTGGGGTTGGTCCTGGGGGGCCTGAACGCCGTGGTGTTGCGCACCCTTGACCTGGGCCCACTGGAGTCGGCCGGCGCCGTGGTGGCCCTGAGCCTGGTGGGTTGGCTGACGCTGGAGGTGCTGGGGACGCTGCCCAGGGCCGTGCTGCGCGCCGGCCAGGAGGCGTGGTGGGTGTCGCTGGGCAGCAGCCTGTTCTGGGCGATGCTGCTGGCCCCCTTTCTGGCCATGCTGGCGCTGAGTGTTGGGGACGCCCTATGGGCCGCCCCTGGCTGGACCCTGGGCGCCGCCGCGCTGACCGTGCTGGGCCTCAGTCTGGCGGCGCGGCGCCGGCGGCACAGGGCTGAGCGCCGGAGCGCGGGGGCACTTCCCTGATAGACTGGCAGGCGTTGCGGCCTGACCGCCGCGCCCGCCCGCCTGGGTGTGGCCCTGCGTGTGGTCAGGCTGCGTTCGCGTTGCCGGCGCGTGCCGGACGCGCGTAAAGGAGTGATTGTGGCGTTCCGAGATGTTCTGAAAATTGAGGTGGCCGCCGGCAACGGCGGGGACGGCAGCATGTCCTTCCACCGCGCCAAGTACATGGAAAAGGGTGGCCCCGACGGCGGCCACGGCGGCCGGGGGGGCAGCGTCATCCTGCGCGCCATTGAAGGCGTCGAGAGCCTGGAGCGGCTGGTGGGCAAGCGCAAGTTCAAGGCGCCCAACGGCGCCTACGGCGAAGGCCGCCTGCGCCAGGGGGCCGACGGCGAGGACATTTACATTGACGTGCCGGTGGGCACCACCGCCTTTGACGAGGACACCGGGCGCGTGATTGCCGACCTCGTGCGGGTGGGGCAGGAAAAGGTGATTGCGCGCGGCGGCTCTGGCGGGCGCGGCAACAGCACCTTCGCCAGCAGCACCCGGCAGGCCCCTCGCTTTGCCGAACTGGGCACCCCGGGCCAGAAACGCCGCGTGCGCCTGGAACTGCGCCTGATTGCCGATGTGGGGCTGGTGGGCTACCCCAACGCGGGCAAGAGCAGCCTGCTGGCGGCCCTCTCGCGGGCGAACCCGGCGATTGCCGATTATCCCTTTACCACCCTCTCCCCCATCCTGGGCGTGGTGGACCGCCTGGACGGGCACGGCCAGCCGCTGGACGAGCGCTTCACCCTGGCCGATATCCCCGGCATCATCGAGGGTGCCAGCGAGGGCAAGGGGCTGGGCCTGGAATTCCTGCGCCATATCAGCCGCACGCGCGTGCTGGTGTATGTGCTGGACGTGACCCGCGATCCGGTGGGCGAACTGCGCCAGTTGCAGGCCGAGCTGCAGGCCTACGACCCCACGCTGCTGGAACAGGTGGCCCTGGTGGCCCTGAACAAGGTGGAACTGACCGACGAGGACCTCGCCGTGATGGTGGAAGACGAACTGGCCCAGTTTGGGCTGCCCGTGATCCGGGTGAGCGCCAAGGGCGGCCAGGGCCTGCCGGAGCTGCGCGAGGCCCTGTTCCAGATGCTGCCTGACCGCGAGCTCTGGGCCCAGACGCACGCCCTGGACATTGAGCCGGACACGGTGGCCGAGGAGCCGCTGCGGGTGGTCTTCCGCGAGGATCCGCCTGCGCGTGGGGCGGGCATCGTGACCACCGGGCAGCCTGAACGGGTTTGGGAGATTCATGGGGGCGGCTTCGAGGAACGCATCGTGCGTTTCTCGCGCTACATGGAAGAGGCCGCCGAGTACCTGGGCGCTGTCTTCAAGCGCCAGGGCCTGTACAACGCCCTCAAGCGCGCTGGCGCCCGCGAAGGGGACACGGTGGAAATCGGCACCTTCCGCTTTGAGTATTTTGATGATGAGGAAGGGCGGCAGGGCTAAGGTGCAGCACAAGGCGGAGGCATAGAGCCTCCGCCTTTTTGATGCGCCGCCTACTGCTCGAAATCGCGGGTAAAGTTTTCCTGCTTGATGTACACGAAGCGGGGCGTGAGGGGGGGCAACTTGGCAACTTGACGGAAGTTTTCCTCAAAGCTCCATTGACGCAGCGGCGGGTTGTATGTGGGCTGGCCCACCTGGAAAGACCCGACGGCGTGCAGCGGCTTATCCAGGCTGACGAGGGAGCCACGGTAGTTGTAGGGCTGAATGCCATTGGGGTGCCCACCGTTGGCGCCCCACTCTTCATGGAAACGCATCATGTTGTGGACGCCACCGCTCTGCAGGTTGGACGCAAGGTTGTCGTAGATCTGCCGTTCAGCCACTGTTGTCGCGGTTCCGGCCAGGATGGCGGCGTTGATGGTGGTGTCGTCGGCCAGGCGCGCATTCAGGTCCAGTCTTGATTTCTCATCCCCCACGAAGTTGCTGGTGGGAGGGGCCGAAAGCTGAGCAGACGTTACCTTGGGATTGCCTGTATACACTGCGTTTGGTCTGTCTGTAGTAGCGAATCGAGCATTCATATCAGCGTCGCGGTACAGGCAGTATGTACGCGTTCCAATCTGCTCTGTGCCGTAATACAACGGGGTTGCTCCAGAGGGTAATGAATTAGCGCAACCATTCGCAGCGCTTTGCCAGCCCGCACTGGTTTTCCAGTAAGCATCTGGACTAACGTACGCCGAAACCGATGGGTTCTTCGCGAGCTCAGTGGCAGACAGAAACCGTCCATTGGCAGGGGTTGTTAGCCAGTTCTTCGACAGCACATTGAAACTGTCCGCCAGAATAGCCGTGGGGACCCAGTTGCTGCTGGTTGGCGACGAACTGTTAAAGTCGCCCATCACGTAGACCGCCTGATCCGTCACGAAGGTGACGCCTTTGGGCTTGTTTCCAGAGGTGGCCTGGATAAGGTCGCCGTTGCGCAGGCGCACGCCGTAGTTGTTGGCCACGGGCTGGTTGGCCTGGGCAATCGCCCCGTTGCTGCCGTTCGTCAGCGGCACGCTCAGCAGACTGGTGGCGACCGTGCTTCCCCCACGGTCATCGAAGGTCATATAGATGACCAGACCGCCTTCGGTGCTGTTCTGTAGCCCGCCCGAGATGTTGAGGATGGAAGCGTTCGTCGGCGACTCGATACAGTCCATCAACCGCTTCACGTCAATTTCCAGCAGCGTCTTGGTTGAGCGGGTCGGTCCAGGAGCGGGTTGAGCATCCCAATAGCGGGCCTCACGGGTGTCACGGAAGCTCTGGGTGTAGCTGACAGCGCTTCCCAAAGCTGGGTTGGTAGGCAGCGTGATTGGGGCCGTGCCCAGTTGCGTACACCCAACCGGATTAAGCCTCTGACCAGTGCTGTTGACAAACTGAGGCTCCCAACTGGTGCCATTGTTGGTGTTGACGCCGTCCAGGCGCTTAAGCACAATGCGCACGTCAGCCTTCTGCCAGTACTCCGCCGAGGCGGTGGGCTGCAGGGCAGAGATGGACGGCACGTCCAGCTCACCAATATTCGGCTCCACTGTCCCGCCATAGCGGGTGCGGTAGTACGCCTTGTCATACGGCGTATTCACATCGGCGTTGCAGGGCAGATCAACCAAGTTGGTGTTCTGCGCAGCAATACGGACCACACCCTGACAGACATTGTCACGCTTCTGGCGGCGGTAGATCTCGTAAGCCGAGGTGACCTGGCCCCTCAGCGTCAGCGACGTGTCGCTTCCGGCGCCCGAGTCCAGAAAAATGTTGCCGTTCGAGTGAATTGGCCCGGTGAATTCCAGCTTGGCGGTGTTGTCGAACTCCATGTCCTTGTCAAAGAACACCGCGAACTGGAACAGGGGAATCACGCGGCTGCGGAAGGTCATGTTGGCAATGGCTTCAGGGTTACCCGCCGCATTCAGGGCCTGGCTGCGCACCGTGTAGGGGGTTTCCTCCCCGGCCAACCCGGCAAAGCGCTCACCTGCGGCCACCACAATGGGATAAGGGTCCTTGCTGCGCCACAGGTAGCTGACCACTTTCCGCCCGGCAATGGTGGACTCTTCGCAGGCCATGTCATCACTGCCCATGTTGCCCGGTTTGCAGGCGTTGGTCGGATTGGGCGGGGTGCCCTGGGGGGTCCGGAAACTCTTGAATAGGGTGCGGACCCGGTCAGCACGGGCGTTCAGGGCGGCCTCAGCGGCGTAGAAGCCTGCGCTGCCACGTGAAGTGGCGCTGGACGTGCGCGCGTTGTTCACGGTCAGCATGGAGTACGTGATGAGCATGACGCTCAACAGGGCCACCAGGCTTAGGGCCAGCACCAGGGAGAAACCCTGCTGCCCCTGCGCGCGTGGCAGGTGTGACGAAGGGGTGGGCTTCACAAATGCAGTCTCCTTTGTGGGCGGCAAGCTCATGGCGCGGCCTCACTGGCAACATTTCGGGGATAGACGGTGGCCTGGAAAGTGCGGGCGGCATTTCGGCCCTGGCCACTGCGCGCTTTGAGCGTGGCCACCACCGTCTGCAGGCGGTTCCAGGGGCCATTAATGGCCAAGCTGGTCACCGTGGCTGTGGGGTTGGTCAGGGTCGCGCTCAGGACCAAGCTGTCTACATCAAAGGCAACGGTCTGGGCCTGGGCATTGGTCTGGCCAGCCACCGCCAGCTTCAGTTCGCTGTCTTGTACCCAGTACCGCCGCTGATCAATCAGAATCAACTGACTTCCGTTGGAACTGGAAAATCCAGCGGGGACACTGTCACGCAGGTCCAACCACAATTCACGTTTGGTGGCGTCCGCGTTGCTCGATATGGTGCCAATGGTCGTGACGACCACGGGGGCGAAGGCGGCAGGTGTGGTGCCGCTGGCTGGTCGGTACAGAAGCGCCGCTTGCGGTGCATTGCTCTGAGAAGCGAAGAATACCCGCCATGGGCGCACCCGGTTGTCGTCACCGGAGGGATGGGCCTGATAAAGACACTGGCTTGGCGTCGTGTTATCCGGCAAGGGCCCCACAACCTCAATACGGTTGGCCGTCACCTTACACACCACAAGGGGGGCGGGTCGCTGACTGATCATGTCGGTTGCTGCGCCCACCTGTGCCGCAGTAAGAGGCGGAATACCGCGGCGCACGGTCAAGCTCTGGGCCGCGTTGTCAAACTCGATCCCTGACACCGGCAAGCGCAAGCTGGCCAGGTTCTCGCCGGCCTGACGCATGTCGTTGCTCATGATGTCCAGGGCTGTCTGGGCATTCTGGGTGGCCATGATCCGGCCTGTGTCGGATTCGACGAGATCGTTACTGCTGTCAAACAGCGAGAACGCCACCATCATGACCACTGCCAGCAGGCTCATGCCCACCAGTAATTCTGTGAGGGTAAAACCAGCCTGCGCGCGCTCAGGATTCATTGCCAAACTGGGTAAAGTACGTTTCGGCTCGGTGCAGCACAGTGTTTCCATATTTCACCTCCACCCGGATATACACAGAAGTGCTGTTGCACGGCAGATTGGCCTTGGTCACAGCGGGAAGGTCATCTGGGCAGAAGTCGGTATAAGCGGTGTAGGTCTGACCATTCATCACAACAGTCTGGGTCAGGTCATTTTTTTGCAACGCGGCGTAGTCCGTCCGCTGCCGGTAACTTTCCATGACCTGTTCGCCCACCCTCACCGCATTGGCCTGCCGCTCGACACGTGTGTTTAGGCTGGTATTGGCCAGCATGGCACTGATCACTGTGGACAGGGCGACCCCCAGAATCACCAGGGCAATCAGCAATTCAATAACGGTGAACCCAGCTTGAGCCTCATGGTTACTGCGCACGTGTCTTGATCCCCCCACTCAGTGCGACCTGCACGCTGTAGCGCGCCTTTGTGTCGTCGATGTTCAGCTGGCCATTGACCGTGGCCAACCCACGCGGGCTGTAGCACACAATGACGTTGGGGCTCAGCGCCCCACCTTCACGACTCAAGGTCACCGGACGCCGGTTCAGCCGCTCAGGCAGATCCACCTTGCTATACAGGGTCCAGGCGTTCTGATTTGTTTCATCGCACTTCAAGGCACTCTGCAGTTCCAATTCGCCCGCACTGTTCAGCACCATCCGGCGTGCCTGGGTGTTGGCCGCTGCATCGGCGCGCAGCTGAAAAAGGGCCGAGTGCACGGCGCGCGCCGTATCCCGTGCAGGATTACGCAGGTTCTGGAAACTCACCATGCCAAGGCCGAACAGAATGCCCACAATGGACATCACCAGCAAGGCCTCCAGCAGCGTGAAGCCCTGCTGCTGGGGGCGGGGGGGAGAACAGGGGGGTGTCGTCATAGATGACCTCGCTGTCATCCAAAGTGCCATCCCGGGTCTGACAGTTGCCGCACAAATTTCCACACCGGGGCGCCTTTTCTGCCCATTCGGGGGCCCCCGAACGGGGGGCTTTCCCCCATTCGGGGAGGGGCCGCAGCGGCCAACAGGCAACAGTTCATCAAGGCCGCTGCCTGGCCCAGGCAGGTAGGCTGGGCGGCATGCTGGTGTCCGGTTCTGTGCACACCCTGCTGGCGCGCGAAAGGCAGCTGCTGGCGGACCTTCAGGCCTTTGTGGAGAGCCAGGGGGCTCCTGAAGACGTGGTCGCGCACGCGCGGCAGGCCCTGCGCGCGCTGGATGAAACCTTCCTACTGGTGGTGGTTGGCGAATTCAACGCGGGCAAGAGTTCCTTCGTCAACGCCCTGCTGGGCGCGGCGGTCTTGCCAGAAGGGGTCACCCCCACCACTGACCGCATTTACGTGCTGGTCCACGGCGAGAAACCCGGGCAGATGGAACCCACCGCCGACCCCTTCGTGAGCCGCCTGACCCATCCGCTGCCCAGCCTAGAAGGCGTGGCCCTGGTGGACACGCCGGGCACGAACGCCATCATTCGCCAGCACCAGACGCTAACAGAGGGCTTCTTGCCCCGGGCGGATCTGCTGCTGTTTCTCACCAGTGCCGACCGCCCCTTCACCGAGTCCGAACGGCAGTTTTTAAGCCTCGCGGCGCGCTGGGGGCGGCAGGTGATCATGGTGGTCAACAAGGCCGACCTGCTTGAAACCCCGGAGCAGAAGGCGCAGGTGCGCGAGTTCGTGGAAACCGGCGCGCGGGGCGTGCTGGGCCTGACCCCGCCCGTGCTGCTGGTGAGCGCCCGAGCCGAGCAGCGCGGCGGCGACGTGGGCTTCCACGCCCTGCGCGAGGTGCTGCGCGTACGCCTCTCCGACACCGAGCGCACCCGCCTGAAGCTGCAAAGCCCCCTGGGCACCGCCGCCGCGCTGCTGTCTGGCGAAGAGACGCGCGCCGAGGCGGCCCGGCGCACCCTGGAGGGGGACCTCGCGGTGCTGCGCGACCTGGAAGCCCAGCAGGTCACCCACCGCGAGGGCATGCTGGGCGAACTGGACGGGCAACTGAACCGGGTCGCGCGCCTGCTCAGCGAGTTCGAGGTGCGCGCCGACCGCTTTATTGACGACCGCCTGCGCTTTTCCAACCTGCGCGGGCTGCTGAACAGCCGCGAACTGGAAGACGCCTTCCGGCGCGAGGCGGTGGCCGATCTGCCCGAAGCCATTGACCGGCAGTTCGGCACCATGATTGACCGCTTCGTGGAGGCCAACCTGCATTTCTGGGAGGACGTGCAGGCCTTTCTGATTCGCCGCCAGCCCAGCGCCGAGGTGGCCCGCACCCGCTTTTCCTATGACCGGGGCGCGCTGCTTGAAGGCATTGCGGGCAGCGCGCGCGAGCACCTGGAAACCACCACCGAGCAACACCTCGCCCGCGAACTGGCGCGCGACGCCGAGGACGCGATGAAGGGGGTGATTGGCGGCTTGGCCGGCGGGGTGGGCCTGGGCGCGGGCGTGGGGGCCCTGATCGGGGCCTCGGCGCTGGACTTTACGGGGGGCATTCTGGCGGGGCTGACCCTGGGCAGCCTGGGGCTGTTCGTGCTGCCCAACAAACGCATTCAGGCCCACCGGCAACTGCGTGCCCGGGTGGCCGACCTGCGCGAGGCCCTGGAGCGGATTGTGCGCCGGGAATACGAACGCGAACAGGAGCGGGCCGACACCCGGCTGCGCGACGCGGTCAGCCCCTACACCCGCTTTACCGCGCAGGAGCAGACACGCCTGCAGGCCGCCCGCGACCGTGCAGCGGCGCTGCGCACAGAGCTCGAAGCCCTGCAGAACGAGGTCAAGGCCCTGGGCTGAGCCGGTGAGCGAGCAAGTAGGTCTGCTTCCCTCTTGCCCGCTCATCCACAGAAAGGCTTCAGACCCTCTTTAAGCGCGGCAAGATGAGAACATCGTCGTCTGGGACGATAGGAGCGCTCACCCGCTTCGGCTGCGCAGCACTGCGAAGCGCCCGCAAGGAGGCTCATCCAGCGCGTTCCTCGGGCCACCTACACGGACGGTTACAACTCTCCGAACCTTGAGCAGATGAGGCAGATCCTCTTCTGCCGCCTCTGCCCGCCCAGCTTACGGCAGCGCTTCGGCTTCGCGGACGATACTCAGCACGCGTTCACGGATGTGGCGCTCCTCGCGCAGGTAGCGCTGGGCACTCATCTGCACGCCGATGGCGGCCACCACACTCTCGCCGTGGGGATCGCCGGGATGCGAGAGGGCGTGGTACGGCACCCCCAGCGTGCACTGGCCGGGCACCCATTCTTCAATGGAATAGGCGTAGCCCAAGCGGCGCACCTTGGCGACCTCGGTGCGCCACTCATCCAGCGAGGTAATCGAACTGGGCGTGCAGGCGGCAAACGTGCGCGGCGTAATGTCGGCGTGGGCGTACAGAATCTTGCCGCTGGCGGTGGCCGTGGCGGGCAGATAGACGTCCAGGGGCAGGTCAATGTCGGCGTCGGGGTGGCGCTCGCGGATGGCGGCCACGATCTCCTCGCCTTCCAGAATGCACAGGAAGGCCACCGAGCGCACCTCCAGCGCCAGCCGGGTGATCAGGGCGCGGGCTTCTGGGAACCAGGGCAGGGCGGCGGTCAGCTGGGCGCCCATCTCGGCCAGATGCCACGACAGGCGGTATTTGCCCGCCGGGGTGCGGCGCAGGAAACCCGCTTCGGTCAGGCCCGCCAGATAGGCGTGGGCGGTGGCGCGGGGCACGCTCAGGTGCGCGGCCAGCGCCCGCACGCCCCATTCCGGTTGCTCGGCGCTGAAGGCCCCCAGGATGTTCGCCGCTTTCTGTAACGACAGCACTCGTCCAGCTTACAGGGACGAGGGGGGAAAGTATATGGGCAGTGGGCAGTGGGCAGTGAAACTGCCTAACGCGGGGCCGGGGGCCTGTCAAGTGCCGGTTGCGCAGGTTGGTTCTGGTTTTGCCGCGCTAGAGTCAGCGCTGTGCGCCGACGTGCCCTTCTTGTTCTGCCGCTGCTGACGGGGCTGTGTGCGGCGCTGGCTGCTGCGCCTGCTGCGGCGCCCGCCCCAGACGCCCGCGCGGCGCAGCACCTTCGGGGGGAGACGCTGTATCTGCTGGCCTGCGCGATGTGCCACGGAGACCGCCTGGAAGGAACGCCCGGCGGCCCGGCCCTGAGCGGTGAGGGCTTTGAGGCGGGTTTTGGCACCTTGCCGCCCCGGGCGCTGCACGACCTGATCCGCGACCTGATGCCCGAGGGGGCACGCGGCACCCTAACCCCGCAGGAGGTGCTGGACGTGACCGCGTACCTGCTGGCCGAAAACAGCTTCGTCCTGCCCCAGGAGGCGCTGGGGGCGGCGGAGCTGGACCAGCTTTTACGCCGGACGCCCTGAGCGCAGATAGGACAGCATCAGTTCCCCCGTGGCGCGCAGGGCGTCGGTGTGGGTGCGTTCGTAGGCGTGGCTGGCGTCCACGCCGGGGCCAATCAGGGCCACCGGGTAGTCGCCCCCCGCGCGCCACGCGGCCGTGCCGTCGGAGGCGTAGTAAGGGTAGATGTCCACCCGCAGGTCCAGCCCGGCGCGTGCCGCTGCGGCCCGCAGGCGCCCGCCCAGCGCGTGATCATAGGGCCCCCCGGCATCGGCCACGCACAGGGTCACATGGTGTTCGCTGCTCGTCTGGCCCTCGCCCACGGCCGCCATGTCCACGGCGATCAGTTCGTCGGTGTGGGGCGGAATGCCGGTGGCGGCGCCGTGGCCCACCTCTTCATAGGTGGTGATGTGAAAGGCCGCCGTCACCGGCGCCGGGTGGGCCAGCAGGTCCCGGGTCACGCCCACGAACACCGCCACCGCCGCCTTGTTGTCCAGATGGCGGGCCTTGATATACCCGGCCGGGGTCACGCGGGGCCGGGCATCGAAGCTCACGAAATCGCCCACGGCGGCGCCCAGGGCCCGGACATCGGCGGCACTGAACACCCGCTCGTCCAGGCGCACCTCCATCACGGCGGCCTCGCGCTTTAACTCGCGCAGGGCGGCGCCGTGGACGTGGGTGCTCTGGCGCACGTTGACCACGGTGCCGGTCAGCTCGCGGCCGTCCTGGGTGTGCACCCGCACGTCCTCGCCTTCCACGGTGGCCCAGTCGTAACCGCCCAGGGCCCACAGCCGCAGGCGCCCGGACGGCTTGATCTCCTTGACCATGGCGCCCAGCGTGTCCACATGGCCGCTGAAGGTGACGTGGCCCTCGCCCGTCCCCGGCACCTCCCAGGTCAGCGCGCCCTTGCGGGTGCGGGCGGGGGTCACGCCCAGGGCGCGCAGTTCGGTGTCCAGCAGGGCCACGGCCTGCTCGGTAAAGCCCGTGGGGCTGGGGGTGGCAAGCAGCCGCACCAGCAGGTCCAGCGTGTGGTTCAGGTTCATGGGGTCTCCCAATTCATAGTGGCTTCAGGGGCGCCACCACAAAGCCCTGGGTCTGGGCACCGGCCACGGTGGCGGTCCATTCGGGGGTGTCCGGCAGGCCCAGGGGATGCAGGGTCTGCACCGCGCGGGTGTGCAGGGCGGCGCCCAGGTCCGAAGCCGCAAAGGCGTTGGGCGTTCCGGCGCGCACCAGCAGGTCGCCGTGTTCCACCCGGAAATCCGGGTGCAGGGTCCAGGGTTTGGAGAGCGTGGTCCAGTCGGCCCCGGGGGGCGCGTCCCACTGCACCACGGCCACCAGCCAGCCCTGGGCCCGCGCGGCCAGGGTCTGGTGGGCCCAGGCGCGGGCCAGGGCGCGCTCGTCGGCCCGGCCGTCCAGAAAGGCGCGCTGGGCGTGCAGCAGCAGCAGGGCGTGTGGGGTCAGCGGCATGGGCCGCAGCATAGCGGGGCCGGGGGGGCGCCCCCCGTCAGTTCTGCTCCAGTTTCATGCTCATGATGCTGGCGCCCGCGTCCACGTACACCGTCTGGCCGGTCACGCCGCTGCCCAGGTCCGACAGCAGGAACAGGGCCAGCTTGCCCACCTCTTCGGGGGTGGCGTTGCGGCCCAGAGGCGCGCTGGCGGCGGCTTTTTCGTACATGGTGCCAAAGCCCGGAATAGAGCGCGCCGCAATGGTGCGCATGGGCCCGGCGCTGATGGTGTTCACGCGCACGCCGCCGCCGCCCATCTCGGCGGCGAGGTAACGGGTGGCGGCTTCCAGGGCGGCCTTGGCCACGCCCATGACGTTGTACTTGGGCACCACCTGCTGCGAGGCGTGGTAGGTAAGGCTGATGATGCTCGCGCCGGGGCGCAGCAGCCCTTCGGCGTGGCGGGCGGTAGAAACCAGCGTGTAGGCGCTGACGTTCAGGGCCGTGTTCCAGTCTTCGGGGGTGGTGTCCAGAAAGCGGCCGTCCATCGCCGTGCGCGGCGCAAAGGCGATGGAATGTACGAGGTAATCCAGGTGCCCGAATTCCTCTTTGACCCGGGCGAACAGGACGCCCAGATCCTCGTCTACCGTGGCGTCGGCCTGCTGGCTCCACACGCCCTCCCGGCCGGCCAGCAGCTTGTCGAGTTCGCCCTTCAGGCGCTCGCCCTGGTAGGAGAAGCCCACCCGGCAGCCCGCAGCGAGCAGCTGCTCGGCAATGGCCCAACCCAGGCTGCGCGCGTTGGCCACGCCCATCACCAGGGCCGTTTTGTCGGAGAGATCAATCTGGACCGTCATGCGGGGGACTGTAGCAGCCCCCGGGGGCGGCGCGCTGAAGCGGGTGCAAAAGGGCACCTGGGCGGGGCGTGCCCTTCGCCGTCCCTCCTCCCGCTGGCCCCCGCATTCGCCTTCACCCACCCCCCCACCCCCCCCGTCAGAATCTGGTGAGACATGACGCGGGATACTGAACGCCTGATGCTTCTTCACGCGCCGCACCTCACTGCGCCGCATGCGTTCAGTACGCGTGCTGGGGGCGTGTCGCGCCCGCCCTACGCCGGCCTGAACCTGGATGACCGCGAGGACGACCCTGCCCATGTGGCCGAAAATCGCTCGCGCCTGTGTGCGGCGCTGGGCTTTGAACCGGCGCAGGTGGCCCGCCTGACGCAGGTCCACGGCGTGGAGGTGGTCCACGCCCGCAGCGGCGGCCACTGGACCGGCGACGCGCTGGTGACCGACCGCCCCGGGGTCCTGCTGGCCATCGGCACCGCCGACTGCTACCCGCTGCTGCTGGAAGACCCGGAGGCCGGGGTGCTGGGCGCGGCCCACGCGGGCTGGAAGGGCACCCTGGGCGGCATTGCGGCGCGCACGGTGGCCGCCATGACCGCGCTGGGCGCCCGCCCGGAGCGCCTGCGCGCCGCCGTAGGCCCCGGCATCGGCGCCGCCGCCTACCCGGTGGGCGAGGGCGTGGCCGCTGACTTTGAGGCGGCGGGCCTGGGCGGAGCCGTGACGCGCCGGGCCGGCACCCCCCACCTGGACCTCGCCTGGGCGAACGGCGAGGTGCTGCGTCAAGCTGGCGTGCCGGAGGCCAACCTCTGGGTCAGTGGCCGCTGCTCCACCGAGGCCGACTTTTACTCCTACCGCCGCGACGCGGGGCGCACTGGCCGCATGTGGGCTGTGATCGGCCAGCCGGAGCCGCAGCCGGCCCTGGGAGGCCAGGCATGAGCATGCTGCGCCCCCAGGACGTGATTGATCACGTCACCGAGATCACCCCCGAGTTCCTGGCCCGGCGGGGCCTGCGCGGGCTGCTGCTGGACCTGGACAACACCCTGGTGCCGTACGGCAGCTACGAGAAAGACGGGGCCGACAGGGTTATGCGCTGGGCGCGCGACCTGAAACTGGCCGGCATCCGGCTGTACCTGCTGAGCAACGCCACGGGCAGCCGCGCTGGCTACTGGCTGGAGCACCTGGGCTTTCAGGGGGTGGGGCTGGCCGGCAAACCCAATCCCCGCGCCTTTCGCCGCGCCATCGGCGCCCTAAACCTGCGGCCCGAGCAGGTGGGCATGGTGGGCGATCAGGTGTTTACCGACGTGCTGGGCGGCAACCTCAGCGGCATGCACACCATTCTGGTGCGGCCCCTGGTCAGCAATTCCCTACCGCATACCCGCGTGGCCAGACGGCTGGAACGCGCGGTGCTCAAACGCTACGGCCACGACTGGCGGCCCTGACGGCGCCATAAGGAGAGATGAACAATGGCACTTTCTATCGGTGACCGGCGCCTGGGCGCCATCCTGCTGGAGCAGGGGTATGTCAACGACTCGGACCTGCAAAAGGCCCTGGTGCGCCACGCCGAGGTGGGTGGGCGCCTGGCCGACATCCTGATTGACTCGGGGCTGGTGGGCGAAAAGCGCATTGCCCGCGCCATTGAAGAAGCGCTGGGGATTCCGCTGGTGAACCTGCTGGTGGTCACGCCGGACCCGGCGGCCCTGAGCGCCGTGCGCGCCCAGACGGCGCTGAACGTCCAGGCCTTTCCCTTTGCCCTGGACAACGGCACCCTGCGCGTGGCGATTGTGGACCCGCTGTCCAGCTACGCCATTGAGGCGCTGGAGGACGACAGCGGCCTGAACATTGAGCCGTATCAGGCCCTGCGCGACCAGATCATGTGGGCCATTGCCACCAACTACCCCGAACTGAACCTGTCGGCCGATCTGCCCGCCGACGCCGAGGGCGGCAGTGGCGGCGGCATGATGGGCCAGCGCCTGATTGCGCGCGGCCTGATCACCGACGCCCAGCTGCAGATGGCCCTGGACGCCCAGCAGCAGACCGGCGAGCCGCTGGGGGCCACCCTGATTGCCCAGAAGGCCATCACCGAAGACCAGCTGTACGAGGTGCTGGCCGAGCAGGCCGGCACCGTGTTCCTGCGCAACCCCCGCGACTTCCAGCCCAGCGAGGACGTGCTGGGGGCCATGCTGCGCGCCGACGCCCTGCGCCTGACCGCCGTGCCGGTAGACGAGACCGACACCGGCGTGACCGTGGTGACGAGTGACCCGCGCAAGCGCGACGACCTCGAAGCCCTGATTGGCCGGCCCGTGAACCTGATTCTGGCCAAGCCGGCAGACGTGGAACTGCTGATTGAGCGCTTTTACCCGCAGCGCGGGCGCCTGGGCGAGCAGATGGTGCAGCAGGGCACGCTGTCACGCGCGCAGCTGCGCGAGGCCCTGCAGGTGCAGGCCAGAGAGGGCCGCGTCAAGGCGCTGGGCGAGGTGATCGTGGAGCTGGGCTTTGCGGGCGCCGACGAGATTGACAACGCCCTGCAAAAGCAGAACGCCGGAGGCGGGCGCCTGGAAGACACCCTGGTGCAGTCCGGCAAGCTGAGCCCGGAAATGCTGGCGCGCTCACTGGCCGCGCAGCTGGGCTACGAGTTCCTGGACCCGGTCCAGAACCCACCCGACGCCAAGGTGGCCCTGATGATCCCCGAAGCCACCGCGCGGCGCTACGGCGTGGTGCCCATCCGGCTGCAGGGCGAGTCGCTGGTGATCGCCATGAAAGACCCGCGCAACGTGTTTGCGCTGGACGACCTGAAGCTGATCACGGGGCGCGAGATCGTGCCGGCCGTGATGGCGGAAAAGGACATCATCCGCCTGATCGAGCGCTACTTCGGCAACAAGGACATGGCCGACCTGAACCAGAAACTGGTGCAGGAGAGCAACAAGCGCGAGAAAGAGAGCAAGCGCGCCGACGACGTGGACATCTCGGCGGGCCTGGACGACAACGCGGTGGTGCGCGTGGTGGACAACATCATCCGCGAGGCGGCGCTGCAGGAAGCCAGTGACATTCACATCGAGCCCACCGAATCGGCCCTGCGCGTGCGCTACCGCGTGGACGGCGTGCTGCGCGAGCAGAACGCGCTGCCCAAGGGCAGTGCCCAGAGCATCCTGGCGCGCATCAAGATTCTGGGCAGCCTGGACATCAGTGAGCGCCGCGTGCCCCAGGACGGCCGCATCCGATTCAAGAAGGGCTCTATTGACCTGGACCTGCGCCTCAGCACCCTGCCCACCGTGTACGGGGAAAAGGCCGTGATGCGTCTGCTACAAAAGGCCAGCAACATTCCCGAGGTCGAGCAGCTGGGCTTTTCCGAGCACAATTACCAGCGCTACCTGGACACCATTCACAAGCCCAACGGCATCTTCCTGGTCACGGGGCCCACGGGGTCGGGGAAATCCTTTACCTCGTTTTCCACCCTCAAGCGCATCGCGGTGCCCGAGAAGAACACCACCACCATTGAAGACCCGGTGGAATACGAGATTCCCGGCATCATCCAGTCGCAGGTGAACCCGGTGGCGGGCATGACCTTTGCCCGCGCGCTGCGCGCCTTCTTGCGCCAGGACCCCGACATCATCTTCGTGGGGGAAATCCGTGACGCCGAAACGGCCAAGATCGCCGTGGAAGCCGCCCTGACCGGCCACCTCGTGCTGGCCACGCTGCACACCAACGACGCCCCGGGCGCCATCGTGCGCCTGGAAGAAATGGGCGTGGAGCATTTCAACATCGGCGCGGCGGTGGTGGGCGTGGTGGCCCAGCGCCTCGTGCGCAAGGTCTGCAACGACTGCAAGGCCCCCACCAACGCCGACCCCGACGTGCTGCGCCGCCTCGGGATCACCGAGCGCGACCTCAAAGGCGCCCAGCTGATGCGCGGCGCCGGCTGCAACCGCTGCGGCGGCACCGGCTACAAGGGCCGCATGGGCATCCACGAACTGATGGTGATTGACGAGCCCCTGCGCGTGGCCATTGGCGCGGGCAAGAACGCCACCGAAATCACCGAGGTCGCCATCAACCAAAGCGGCATGAAAACGCTGCGCCAGGACGGCATCGAAAAGGCCCTGGCCGGCATTACCACCCTCGAAGAAGTGCTGGCGGTGACCAGCAAGTAAGCCCGAGCCCCCCTGCGCCCGCCCCCTCTCCCTGCCCCGAGGTAGCCTCCCATGACCCAGCCCGCCGACATCACCGATATTCTGCGTTTCGCCGCCGACAAGGGCGCGTCCGACGTGATCATCACCGTTGGGCTCTCGCCGCAGTTCAAGCTGCAGGGGGTGTACGACGCCCAGGGCTTTTCCGAACTGGGCCCCACCGACACCCGCAAGCTGATGTACTCCATGATGAACGAAAAGCAGCAGCGCACCTTTGAAGAGCGGCGCGAACTGGACTTCTCGTTTGCCCTGGGGGAAAAGGCGCGCTTCCGCGTGAACGCCTTTATGCAGCGCGGCAACGTGGGCGGCGTGCTGCGCCTGATTCCCACCAAGATCAAGAGCGCCCAGGAAATGGGGCTGCCGCAAAGCGTGGTGGACATCTCGAACGCCCCGCGCGGGCTGGTGCTGGTGACCGGGCCCACGGGTTCGGGCAAGTCCACGACCCTGGCGGCCATGATTGACCACATCAACACCACCAAGCGGCTGCACATCATGACCATCGAAGACCCCATCGAGTTCATGCACACGCACAAGCAGTCCATCATCAACCAACGCGAGGTGGGCGCCGACACCATGAGCTTCAACGACGCCCTGCGCGCCGTGCTGCGTCAGGCCCCCGACGTGATTCTGGTGGGCGAAATGCGTGACTACGAGACGATCAAGGCCGCCGTGACCGCCGCCGAAACCGGGCACCTCGTGATGGGCACGCTGCACACGAACAGCGCGCCGGAATCCATTGACCGTATCGTGGACGTGTTCCCCGAAGAGCAGCAGGAGCAGATTCGCGTGCAGCTGGCAAACAACCTCGTGGCGGTCATGACCCAGCAGCTGCTGCCGCGTCTGGACGGCCAGGGCCGCATCCTGGCCTATGAACTCCTGATCGCCAACCCCGCCGTGCGCGCGCTGATCCGCGAGGGCAAGACCTTCCAGATCACCAGCGTCATGCAGACCGGGGCGCGCGAGGGCATGGTCACCATGGACGCCTTTCTGGCCAACCTGTACCGCCGCCGCGTGATTTCGTTTGACACTGGCGTGGAGCGCGCAGTGGACGCCAAGGAGTTTGCCCGGCTGGCGAATGACCCCACGATTGGGCAGGCGGGCGGCGCGGCCAGCATGCCCGCCGGCTACGGCAGCGCGCCCGTGCAGGGCTTTGGCGCCACCGCCCCCACCCAGAGCACCGGGCGCGGCGACGCGGGCCGGGGCGACGCCCGCAGCACCAGCACGCCAGAAATGGGCGGCGGCGGCTACGGCCGGCGGTAAGCCCCCACAGCAGCGGGCGCGGCCTTCCCTTCATAGGTGAGGGCCGCGCCCTGCGTTGTGCCCCCGGGCCCCCCTGACCGTCAGACGGGACTTCTCTGATAGCGGCAACCACATAACCTGAAGGTGAACCCTTGAGGTCATGTGGAACGAGCGGCGCGAGTCACCGCGACAACCAGTTGTTGGCGTGGCGTTGAGGGGGGTGCTGTCCTCCCCTGGGCGGAACGGGAGACCACTGTGATGCCAAAACAGAGTGGGCATGCTTTCCCATCGCCGTCGTTCCGTGTGTTCTCGCCTCCGCGCCTGCGCTGCCGCTCTGCGAGTCCGCTCGCTCCTCGCCTTCGGCTCCCCTGAGCGCCGCACCACTCGTCTGGACTTCCCCCGGCACGCCACCACTTTGTTTTTCACTGCAGGGAGTAGAGTGGGCAGGTGACGTGGCTCAAGCCAGTGGAAATCGGACCGGACGCGCAGGCGACGTTCGGTGAATTCGTGCGCGACCTGGACGCGCGTCTCTCGGACCCGGCCACCGACCGGTATGACCTGACCCGCGACATTCTGGCGCAAACGATGTATGGCCGCTCTTACGCGCAGCTGTGCGCCGACGCCCCGCTGGCCGCCCTGAACCTGGACGCGCGCAACATCACCTTCGAGGCCGAATACTACATGGCCACCGACGCCGAGCAGTTTGCCCGGGTCAAGCCCCTGCTGTGGCTGTGGAAATCGCTGGACCAGACCCCGGTGGGCCAGAACCCCGTGCTGGGCATTCCGATTCGCCGGGCGCTGGCGGGCCACATCTTCAAGCGGGTGGGGCGCAACTTCAAATGCTGGCAGAACGTGGAATTCAGCGTGGGCTACAACATGGAGGTGGGCCACGATGTGGTCGTTCACCGCCATGTGCTGCTGGACGACATTGGCGGCATTGAGCTGCACGATGGCGCCTCGGTCAGCGACTACGTGAACATTTACAGCCACACCCACAGCGTGCTGGACGGCCCCGACGTGACCCTGCGCAAGACGGTGATCGGCCGGGGCGCACGCATCACCTACCACTCCACGGTGCTGGCGGGCAGCGTGGTCAGCGACGACGCCATGCTGGCCACGCACGCCCTGCTGCGCGGCGACATTCCGCCGCACGGCATTGCGATGGGCCTGCCCGCACGCACCACCCGCCTCAAGCTGCGCCCCCCCACCGAAGTCCATGTGGACGCCCGGGTGTGGCCGCACGACGCGGGCCGCAAGGCCAACCCCGAATTCCCCGATCCCACCCCCAACCAGACCCGGGTGCCCGGAGAAGCCGATGTGGACGTCCGGCAGCCGGTGGGCCGCGAGGGGTAGGCAGGAAGAACGGGGGAGGCAACTTGGCTGCCTCCCCCAACCTCTTCGTGCCCTTATTGGTGCCCTTACAACTCGGTGTCTTCGCCCGGTGCCAACACCCGCACCTCGGCGCCGCGTGCCTGCCCCTCGCGGGCGAACACGGCCGGGTCGCCCCTCAGCACCGGAAAGGTGCCGTAGTGCATGGGAACGGCCACCCGGGGGCGCAGCAGTTCCAGGGCGCGCGCCGCTTCTTCCGGTCCCATCGTGAAATGGTCGCCAATGGGCAGCAGCGCGGCGTCCAGTTCGCGGTCGCCAATCAGGCGCATGTCGGAAAAGAGGCTGGTGTCACCGGCAAAGTAGACGCGCTGCCCGCCCAGTTCGATCACCAGCCCGGTGGGCATCCCGCCGTAGGTGCCGTCTGGAAAGGAGGAACTGTGCCACGCCGGGGTCAGGTACACGCTGCCCCAGTCGGCGCGGTAGGTGCCGCCAATGTTCATGGCGACCGCGTTGGCAGCGCCGTGTTTCATGGCGTACCCCCCAATTTCAGCGGTGGCGATCAGCGGCACCCCTCCCTTGGCAAAGGCCAGGGCGTCGCCCCAGTGGTCGCCGTGCGCGTGGCTGATCAGCACGGCGCTGGGCTTCAGGGCCAGGGCCTCTTCCACACTCAGGCTGGCCTGGGGGTTGCCGCTCAGGAAGGGGTCCAGCAGCAGACGGTGCTCGGGGGTTTCCAGCAAAAAGGCGCTGTGGCCAAGAAAGCGAATCTTCATGGGTGACCTCCTGTGGCCGTCATTTCAGCATGAAGCCGGGGGCGGGAGACCTTGAGCAAGTCTCCATGAGGGCGCGCATACGGCCCGCAGCCCTCCGGTGCCCCCGGCCCGGCCCCGCTTCAGGCCGTATAGTGGGCGCGCAAACGCCCGGCCTTTTTCCGCCCCCCTTTGTCCTGAAAGGAGCGCCCCCTTCCGTTGCTGTCCACCCCGCTTGGTCAGGTAAGTGTCCGGGACATCCTGGACATCGCCCTGGTTGCGTTTCTGATCTACCAGGGGTATCTGCTGGTGGCGGGCACGCGGGCGGTGAACGTGGTGCGCGGCATTCTGGTGTTCGCCGGGGTGTGGGTGGCGGCGCAACTGCTGAACCTCACCACCCTGGGCTACCTGCTGGGGCGGGCGGGCACGGTGGGCATCTTCGCCCTGATCGTGCTGTTTCAGCCCGAACTGCGCGCGGCCCTGGAACGGGTGGGCCGCCCCCGGGGCGCCGGGGCCGGGGCCGGCGGCGCGGCGCTGCAGGACCTCGCGCGCGCCATGGAGCGCCTTGCCGAGCGCAAAACCGGCGCCCTGATCGCCATTGAGCGCCGCACCCCGCTGGGCGAGTACGCCGCCACCGGGGTGCCGCTGGACGCCCTGGTGAGCGTGCCGTTTCTGGAAGCCCTGTTCGCCCGCAACGCCCCGCTGCACGACGGCGGTGTGATCGTGCAGGGTTCGCGCGTCATTGCGGCTGGCTGCCTGTTTCCGCTGCAGAGCAGCGACGGCACCTACCGCCGCTACGGCACCCGCCACCGCGCCGCCATTGGCCTGTCGGAACTCACCGACGCCGTGGTGCTGGTGGTCAGCGAGGAACGCGGCAGCATGCGACTTGCGCTGGGCGGGCGCCTGGGCCCGGACCTGAACGGCACCGAACTGCGCGAGCAGCTGCGCGCACTGGTCTACGACCGCTTGCCCGACCTGGAGGGCGCTGCCCCCACAGCCCCGGAGGCCCGGTGAGCGCGCCCCGGCTGGCCCGGCTGCGGCGCTGGCTCAGCCCGCGCTACGCCTGGGCGCGCTTTACCCACAACCTGGGGCCCAAGCTGCTGGCGCTGGGCGTGTCGCTGACCCTGTGGTTCGTGGCCACCGCCGACCGCCGCGCCAACGTGACCCAGGGCTTTGACGTGCCGGTCACCGTGCGCGACACCACCGGCAGCGGCGAGGAAAAGCGCGCCACCAGCAACCTCAGCCCAGCCTCGGTGCGGGTGATTCTCTCCGGGCGCCCGGAGCGCCTGCGCGAACTGGACCCGGGCAGTGTGGAGGCCGTGGTGGACGTGACCGGGATTCCCGAGGGCAGCTTCACCCAGCCCGTAACCGTGACCCCACCCACCGGCACAGCCGTGCAGCGCCTGACCCCCACCCGGGTGCAGGGCTTCGTGGACACCCAGGTGCAGCGCACCCTGCCGGTGACCCTCAGCGTGACCTCGCCCCCCGAATCCAGCGTGCCGCGCTACGTGGTCTCCCCCACCGAGGCCAGCGTGACCGGCGCCGGGCGCGTGCTGGGCGCGGTAGCCCGGCTGGTCACCAGTCCGGCAGCGCTGGCGGCGGGCGGCGAGCAGGAGGTGGCCCTGATCGCCCTGGACCGCAGCGGACGGCCCGTGTCTGGGGTCACGGTGCGGCCCTCCACCGTCACGGTGCGCCGCCTGGACACCGGCGAGTTGCCGGTTAAGACCGTGCCGGTGGTGCTGAACACCCCGCCGCGCACCCTGCGCGTGGTGGCGGTCAGCCTGCAGCCCAGCACCGTGCGCGTGGTGGCGGCCCCCGAACTGCTCGCGCGCCTGCGCGAGGTTTCGGGCACCGTGACCTACCGCGCCGGCACCTACACCGTGCCCGTGCGGCTCTCGGTGCCGGCCGGCGCCCAGGCCCTGGAAACGGTGAGCGTGCGCCTGACGGTCGAAGCCCGCCCCGCCCCCACCCCCCCCGCACCGTGAAGCGCGGCGCACCTGCCGCCAGGGGGCTTCAAGCCCCGCCGCTGAAGGCCGAGTTGGGCGGAAAAAACGCTGTTTCTGCTGCCTCTGTACAGCCCAACCCATCCATCCTCTGTTCCCACTTCCTGACGGTGTTCATCAGAAAGTGACCCGGTGGTCAACCCGGCAGGGCCCGCGCGGTGTACAGTCTTGCCCATGATGTGGGGAAGCGGCCACAGACCTTCGTGATCGCCCAGCTTCTCGTACCCCGCCCCGGTGTGGCGGCGTGGACCGGCTGGGAAGAGCGCGTGCGCCTGATGGTCAGGCCACGGCGCTACGAACATGTGCTGCGCGTGGCCGAACTGGCCGCGCAGATTGCCCGTGCCAACGGCCTGGACGACATGCGCGCCTACGCGGCGGGCATCCTGCACGACATCGCCCGTGACCTGCCCGACGGCGAACTGCTGCGCCTCGCCCCCCCCGAGTGCGAGATTGACGCCGCCCACCCGCTGGCGCTGCATGGCCGCGCGGCCCGCACCCTGCTGGAGCGCTGGGGTTACCAGGACCGGGTGGTGCTGGAAGCCGTGGAAGACCACACCACCGGCCCGCGCGGCGGCAACCCGGTGTCGGCCTGCGTGTACATCGCGGACGTTTCTGAACCCGGGCGCGGCGTGAACCATGACATCCGCGAACTGGCGCTGCGGGACCTGGGCGCGGCCCTGGAACGGGCCATCGTCTCGAAGGTGACCTACCTGCAGGGGCGCGGCATTCAGGTGCACCCGCGCACCCTGCAGGCCTACCACGCGCTGCCCTGCGTGGCCCAGGCCGGCGCGGCCCCCGATTCGCCCCCACCCGCCCTGCGCCTGGATTCGTGACGCCGCCCCTCACCCCACCGCGCCTGGCCGGGCTGCGCGCGCTGCAGGCCTTTGGCCTGACCCTCTCTACCCTGTCGCTGGCGGCCTTTGCGCTGCTCAGTGGGGCCGGGCCGGTGTCAGCGGCGCCGGTGGCCGGCGGGCAGGCCCCGCACTTCACGGTGCTGATCGCCGGGCGCGACATCGTGTACTGCTACTACCAGCAGCCCTGCAAGAACCAGGACCAGCGCACCGGGCTGGTGCAGCCCCCCAACACCGACACCGTGATGCTGGTGAAGGTGGACGGCGCCCAAGTGCGGGTGCTGAACATTCCGCGCGACACCAACGTGGGCCCCTTTGACCGCTTTAAGTCCGTGGCCCAGCAGAAGGTGAACAGCCAGTATTTCGCGGGTGGCCCCGAGGCCCTCACGCGCGCGGTGGAAACCATTACCGGCGAGCGGGTGGACTCGTACGTGATCGTGCGCACCGACTACGTGGCGCGGGTGATTGACGCCCTGGGCGGCCTGGACGTGACGGTGCCCGAAGGCGGCATTGAGTGGGTGGACAAGGCAGCGGGCGTGAACCTGAAGCTGGCCCCCGGCCCCCACCACCTGCAGGGCGAGGAGGCCGTGCTGTTTCTGCGCGTGCGCAAGGGCTTTGGGGACGACTACGGCCGCATTGACCACCAGAAGCAGGCCCTGACCCAGCTGGCCGCGCGCCTGAAATCCCCGCAGGGCCTCGCGGCGCTGCCCACCATTCTGGGCGGCATTGGCAACGGGGTGGAAACCAACGCCGACCCCAATCTGCTGGCCGCGCTGCGCCCCTACCTGGGCCGCCTGAAGCTGAGCTTTGCCACCCTGCCCACCGATGAAATTCGCGGCACCTTCAACCTCGCGGTCAACCGCGAGCGGCTCGCGGCGCTGTGGAACGACGCCCCGCCGGCCCAGGACCAGCCGGGCGCCCGCGTGCAGGTGGTGGACGCCAGCGGGGCCGCGCTGGGCGAGCCGCTGGCCCGCGCCCTGCGCGCGCTGGGGTTTCCCAACGTGACCGTTACCCCCGCCCCCGAAAGCAACGAGGCCAGCCAGGTCTTTACCGGCGAGGCGGTGCAGGACGCCAACCTGCTGGCCGAGGCCCTGAACCTGCCCCGCTTGCAGGGCGAGCGCTTTCCGGTGTCGGCGGGCGAGGTGGGGGTGTTCCTGGGCCAGGACGCCCGCACCGCCCTGGCCGCCCTCGCGGGCCTGCAGGCTGCGCCCTAGGGCCCGCCCGCCCTGGCCACCCGGGAGCCGCTCAGCGAAGCCTCAAGGCGGGGCCCGCCCCCCGGCCTGTACACTGACCCGTTAAGCACGCCCTATCCTCTTTCTTTCCCTGGAGACCCCATGACCCAAGACCCCACCATTCAGCACCAACTGCGCGCCATTGTGGACGCCGCCCGCGAACGCCGCGCCGAAGACGTCGTGGTGCTGGACCTGACCGATGTCAGCAGCACCCTGGAATACTTCGTGATCTGCACCGCCACGGCGGGACTGCAGCTCAACGCCGTGCAGGAGAACATCCGCGAAAAGGCCCAGGCCGCCGGCCTGCCCCGCCCCAGCGTGGAAGGCCCCAGCGAGCGCTGGCTGCTGCTGGCCTTTGGCGGCAGCGTGGTCGTGCACATCATGACCAAGGACGCCCGCGAGTACTACGACCTTGAAGGCCTGTGGAGCGACGCCCGCGTGCTGGACTTCCCCGAAATTCACGCCTGAACCCGGAGTGAAGGCTGTCCGCCGCCCCAGTCTGGAGGCGGCGGTTTTTTCATACCCTCAGTCGACTTCCGGCGTACTCTGGCCCACGCGACGGACAACCGCGTCTTTTGGAACAGGAAGGCGTGCAAAGCTGCGGGAGAAGGCTCCGGTCCGGGAAGTGGCGCTGACGTGCCAGTTGGGCTGGTTTAGCAGCGAATGGCACGCCGTCTCAACCGGCGCCCACCGGCAGGCGCTCCAGATGGGCGGCGCAGGCCAGCGGTTCGCACTGCACGGCCCCGGCTGCCCAGCGCAGGCTGCTGAGGGCCGTGTTGTGGTGCATTCCACGGCGCTCCGCCCAGGCGTCCCCGAAATCCCAGCCCAGCCACTCGCACAGCAACGCGGTGATCACCACGCCATGCGTGACCACCACGGCGTGGTCGGTGGGCTGCAGCCCCAGCCCGGCCAGGGCCGCGCCCACCCGGCGCGTCAGGTCCGCCACCGATTCGCCCTGGGGCGCGGCCACCTGCGGCCACTGCCGGAAGCGGGCCGCGTCCTGCGCTTCAATCTCTGCGAAGGTCAGCCCCTCCCAGGCACCGATATGAATTTCGCGCAGTTCGGCGCGCGGTTGCAGGGGCAGGCCCAGCGCCCCGGCGAGCGGCGCGGCCGTCTGCAGCGCCCGGCCCAGGTCGCTGCTCAGCAGGTGGGTGGGGCGCACGGGGTGGGCCGCCAGCCGCCGTGCCAGTGCCGCCGCCTGGGCCCGCCCCAGGTCGTTCAGGGGGATATCCGCCCAGCCCTGAAAGCGGCCAGCGGCGTTGTGGGCCGTCTGGCCGTGCCTTACCAGGGTGATCAGCATGGGCGGGGGCTCCAGGGGCGCGCTGGGGGGGCGAAGGTCATGCCCCGAAGATAGGGTCAGGGCCGCGCTGGGGGCGCCGCACCTGCGGCCAAATCATCGGCGGCGGCCTGGGCCAGTGCGGCGGGCAATTCGCGCGCCACCCGTTCCAGAGTGCGCCCCGCCGCCGCCCGCACCATCTTTTCAAAGGCGGCGCCGCCCCAGCCCTGGGCGTCCGGGGTCTGCAGGTGGGCGCGGAACTGAAAGGCAAACTGCACCTCGGCGCCCTGCACCTGCGCCTGCCCGGCCACCTCCACCCAGGCCCGCTCGTGCGCCACAGGCTGCGGGCACAGGTCGGCCCCGGCCGGGGTGAGCTGAAGGGCGCTGGAAAACGGCAGGTCCACGTTGCCCAGGCCCGGCAGCGGCACCACCAGTTCGCCGCGCACCTCGCCGGCCCCGGCCTGCAGCCCCCGCAGAAAGCGCACATGGGCCAGGGTCCGCGCCGGGTCACGCACAAAGGCCAGCGCCGCCTCGTGGGGACCTGGCCAGGGCACGGCAAAGGCCTGCGCCGCTTCGACGATCAAGCGGCCCGCCTCACTCCACCCACTCGATCACCACGCGGTTTTCCGCCAGGGCGGCCTGCAGTTCGGCGTCGGCGGCGCTGCGCAGCCGGGGCAGGTGGGCAAAGCGCGGCGTGGCTGAAGCGAAGCCCAGGCGCACCACCACGTCGTCGCTGGCCTCGTCCTTGCCCATGCGCCACACCAGCTGCCCGCCCAGCGCTTCCAGCGCCCGCGCCAGTTCGGGCGGGATGGGGGCCGGGGTGCCCGGTGGGTCGGCGGTCATGCGGCCATTGTACGCGCCCTGCCGCGCGGCGGGCCCCGCTGTGGGGGCTTCTCATGACGGGACCCCCCGCTGTGTGCGAAGCAGGGAGACATGACCCCTGCCCCGCTGCGCTGGCGCCACCTGGAAACCCAGGTGGGCCTGGACCATCTGCCCGCCTTTCACCGCGCGTTTCTGACATGGCGCGGCGTGGAGGGTGCGGCTGCCATGCCGCTGCGCCGCGTGCAGCAGCGTGTGGAAGCCGAACTGAACCGCATGGTGCAGGCCGGGCAGGCCGGGCGCGACGGCGACGACTGGACCCTGGCCCCGGATGCCCTGGCCGGCTTCGACGCCGCCCGCCCCTTTCTGGGCTGAGCACCGGTTCCAGGCGGGCTGGCAGCGGCCCCGGGACCCCCGTATCCTGGGGGCTGTGAGGACGTTTTCTTGAGTCTGCGCATTCTGGGCGGCACTGCCAAGGGCCGCGCGCTGCAGGTGCCGGACAGCGCCCGGCCCAGCGGCGCGCGGGTGCGCAAGAGCCTGTTTGACCTGCTCGCCGCGCGCGCGCCGGGCGGCACCTTTCTGGACCTGCACGGCGGCAGCGGCGCCATTGGCCTGGAGGCCGCCAGCCGGGGCTACGCGGTGACGCTGGTGGAAAAGGACGCCCGCGCAGTGAAGGCCCTGGAAGCCAACGCCCGCGCCCTGGCCCTGCGCGCCCGGATTCTCCGGGGCGACGCCCTGGGCCTGCTGCCCCGCCTGGGCCGCTTTGACATCGTGTTCAGTGACCCGCCCTACGAGGCCGACATTCCGGCCCTGACCCTGAAACTGCTGACGAGCGACGTGGTGGCCAGCGGCGGCCTGCTGGTGTGCCAGCACCCGGACCGCCTGGGCCTGCCCGCGCACCCGGGCTACGTGCAGGAGGTGCGCGAGTACGGCAGCAACACCCTGACCCTGTACGAGCGCCGGCCGGAAGAACCGGAGGAGGCACCTGAGGAGGCCTAAGCGGGGCTGAAGGCTTTCCTGCGGGTCAAGGGGGGCAGCGGCTCACAGCGGGTTCGTCGTTGCCCGGGAGAGCGGCCGGCGGCGCGGGCCCCGTCCCCACAACGAAAAGGGCGGGAAGCCTCAAGCCTCCCGCCCTGTTCTTGATGGGCCTTACAGCGTGGGCGCGCTGTAGGTGCGCTCGGCTTCCATGTGGTAGTAGACGTAGTAGTTCCAGGTGCTCCAGCCCCAGGTGCTGGTCTTGTAGATGCGCTTGGAGCGGTAGATGGCGCCCGGCGAGTCGTAGCGGAAGGTGGTGCCTTCAAAGCCGAACAGACCCAGCACGTCGTCCTTGTCGGCGGACATCGCCGCGTCCAGCACCTTCATGCCGGCATTCAGGGCGCCCGCCGCAATGGCGGCCTTGGCGTTGCCGGTCTGAATCAGCACGTCGCCCGTGGCCTTGGCGGCGTCCATGAACTTGGGGCCCACCGTGGCCCAGTCCTTGCCGGCGTCCTCGTCGTAGGCCACCAGCTGGCCCACGATGTCGGATTCGGGGGGCACCACTTCGTCCAGCACCGTCCAGCTGATGTCGTGGCTCTCGCCGCCCTTGGGGTCGTTGATGTCAAAGGGCGGGGCGACCAGGAAGGGCACGTTCTTCTTGCTGCCGTCGGGCTTGCTCACCACGAGGTCGCCGCCCATGTAGAACTCGTCGGCGCCGGTGATGTCTTCGGTGTCAAAGCCCACCACGCGGTCAATAACCACCCGGACGCGGATGTTCGGGCCGTCGCCGGCCAGTGCGGCGGCCTGCAGCCGGCCAGCGGCGGGGGCCGCCCCGGCTTCGGCAGCGCCGGCTGTCTGGCCCTGGGCCTCGCTGGCCTGGGGCTGGGCGTCAGGGGTTTTCACGGTGGCGGCGCCGCAGGAGGCCAGGGCGAGGGTCAGGGTGGCGGCGGCGAGGGCGGACTTGATGAGGTGTTGCATCTTCTTTCTCCTTGTGCCTTGCGGCGGGGGGTGCGGCTGTGGCCCTGGGGGGCCGCTGCTTGAGAAGGAGTGTGCCGGCCGGGCGGGGAAGCGCCGGGGAAGGGGCCCCAGGGGCAGGCGGGGAAGACCGGGGAAGGCCCCCGGGTGCCTGCCCAGATGAGAAGCGGCTTATACTGACCTGAAGCCGCTTCCTGCTCTTTCTTTCTGCCCTGCACCCCGGAGGCCCCGACCGTGTTTGCCCCGCAGCACGCCATTCCCCGCCCCCTGAAACACGAGCTGCCGCGCGCCGGGCTGCTGGCGCACCTGCACGCCGAGACCGATGTGGCCCTGCTGGCACTGGTGGCCCCCAGCGGCTACGGCAAGACCACCCTGCTGGCCCAGCACGCCCGCCGCGCCGCGCGCCCCCTGGCGTGGCTGACGCTGCGCGAGGCCGACGCCGAACCCCTGGCCCTGGGCGAGGCGCTGGCGGCGGCGCTACAGCAGGCCCTGCCGGGGCTGGCACTGGCGCACTGGACCCAGGCGCGCACCCAGGGCGCCTCGCCCGAAGGCGCGGCCCGCGCCCTGGCCCACGATCTGGCCGGGGCCAGCGCCAACGTGGACGTGGTGCTGGACGGCGCCGATGTGCTGGGTGCCGACAGCGGGCAGTGGCTGGACGCGTGGCTGGACGCCCTGCCCGAAGGCCACCGCCTGCTGCTCTCGGCGCGTGCCGAGCCGCCCCTGGGCCTGGCCCGGCGGGCCGCGCAGGGCCAGGCCCAGCTGCTGGGCGCCGCCGAACTGGCCTTCAGCCCCAACGAAACCCGGGCCTACCTGAGCGCGCGCGGCCACCCCGAGCCCGCCGCCGAGTTGCACGCCCGCCTGGAAGGCTGGCCGGTGGGCGTGGCACTGGTGGCCTCGGGGGCCGCGCCGCACCTCACGCCCGCCGACCTGCTGCGTGACGTGCTGCGCACCCTGCCCCCCACGGTGCGCGCGGCCCTGCCCGAAGCGGCCGTGCTGCCCGTGTGGTCCGAAGGCGCGGCCCAGGCGCTGGGGCTGGCCCTGCCCCCCGGCTGGCTGCGCGAGGTGCGGCGCGTGGGCGTGCCCCTCACCCCGCTGGGCGCCGGCAGCTGGCGGCCCCTGGCGCTGGTGCAGGCCGCCCTGGACGCCGAACTGGCCGCGCAGCCCGAGCGGGCCCAGCCGGTGCACGCCCGCGCCGCCCAGGACGCCCAGGCCTCGGGCGATGGCCTGCGGGCGCTGCGCCACTGGCGGGCCGCCGGGAACCACGCCCAGGCCGCGCGGCTGGCCGAGGAGCTGGTGGCGGTCTACGAGGCCCGCTGGGAATTCCGGCTGGTGCGCGAGGTGCTGGACGGCGGTCCCGCTGGCGGCGGCGGGCCAGCGGAGGCCAGCCGAACGCTGCGCCGCGCGCTGGGGCAGGCCCTGTTCGAAACCGGCGAGGCGGCGCGCGGCGAGGCCCTGCTGCGCGCCCTGTACGCCGAGCATGACACCCCGGAACCCGCCCTGCTGTTCTCGCTGGGCGTGCTGGCGGCGCGCGCCGGGCAGCCGGGGCAGCAACTGGCCTGGGCTGAAGCTGGGCTGCGCGCGGGCCCCAGTGAGTACGACCACACGCGGCTGCTGCGCCTGAAGGCTTCGGCGCAGCTGGCGCTGGGGCAGTTGCAGGCGGGACTGGACACCGCCCTGGAGGCCACCCGCCGCGCCGAGCAGGGGCGCGCGCTGGGCGAACTGGGTGCGGCGCTGACCGTGGCGCAGGCCGCCTACCGCTACCTGGGCCAGCCGGTGGCCTGCGAGCACGCCCTGCGCCGGGCGCTGGACGTGTACGCGGCGCTGGACATGCCTGGGCGCTCGCTGGTGCTGCACAACGATCTGGCCGACCTGCTGCGCACCCAGGGCCGCCTGGGCGAGGCGCTGGGCCTGCTGCGCGCCGCCCTGCCGGTGGCGGCGCGCGAACGCAGCGTGATGGCGGCCTTTCTGCACGAAACGCTGGGCGAGGTGCTGTTCGAGCAGGGCGACTGGGCAGGCTCGGCCGCGCAGGTGCAGGCGGCGCTGGAAGGCTGCGCGGCCTTTGGGCTGGGGGCCCTGCCGCCCCGGCTGTGGCCCAAACTGGCCGAGGTGCGCCTGCGCGCGGGCGACCCCGGCGGCGCCGCCGAGGCCCTGGCCTGGGGCGAACTGTGCCTGGGGGCTGGCGGCCCCGAAGCCGAGTCGGCCTGGGCGCAGAGTGCGGCCCTGCTGGCCCTGGAGGAAGGCGACCTGCCCCGCGCCGAGGCGCAGCTGGCGCGCGTGCTGGCCCTGGCCGCGTCCGACGAAGCGGTGCGCCGCGCCGGGCTGTACGGGCTGGCGGTGCGCCAGCGCCAGGGCACGCTGCTCCCGGGCGACCTGCACACCCTGCCGGCCCTGCTGCGCGGCCTGCCCGGGGTGGACGCCGCCCTGGGGGCCGAACTGGCCCAGCAGCCGGCCACGCCGCTGCCCGCCGCCGCTCCAGCCGGGCCGATCCTGAGCGTGCGCACCTGCGGGGCGCTGGCGGTCAGCGTGGACGGCGAGGCGGTGCCCATGCCGCTCAGCAAGTCTGGCGAACTGCTGGTTTACCTCGCGCTGCATGGCCCCAGCACCCGTGACCAGCTGGTGGACGCCCTGTGGGACGGCTCGGCCGAGCGGCGGCATGTGGAGTACTTCAAGGTGGCCGCCCGGCAGCTGCGCGCCGCCCTTAGCCGCCCCGCCGGGGTCACCTTCAACCCCCTGCCCTTCGAGGGGGGCCGCTACGGCCTGGCCCCAGAATTCGCTCTGGCGGTGGACGTGAGCACCCTGCGCCGCGCCCTGGACGGCGGTGACCCCGAAGCGCTGCAGGCCGCCTTTGCCCCGTTGCAGGGCCCTTTTCTACCCGAGGTGGACACCGAATGGGCCGAACTGCGCCGCGCCGAGTACAGCGGCGACGCCCTGACGGCCGCCCTCACCCTGGGCGAGTGGCTGCGGGCCCGTGAGCCCCGCGCCGCGCTGCCCCTGTACCGGCAGGCCACGGTGCTGGACCCGCTGGCCACCGCCGCGTGGCAGGGGCTGGCCCGCACCCTGCTGGGCCTGGGCGAGCGCACGGCCGCCCAGCAGACTTACGCCCAGTACTGCCGCACGCTGGCCCAGGAACTGGCCGCCGAGCCCGAACTGCCCTTTGACGCCTTCGTGCAGGCCGGGGTCTAGCCATGCCTTCCCCGGTTCTTCCCCGGGCCTGCTGCACCCTAAGGGCAGAACCGGAACGGTGAAGGGGGACCCCTCCACCGTTCCGGGGCGAACAAAGTGAGTATCTGTCAGAGACAGCGGCGGAAGTGGAAGTGAGGGGCCGCCTTTTGGCCCCTGAATGGAACTGGCCGCCGCTGTGATGCAGGTGCCCCGCACCCCAAGGAGACCCCCATGAACCACACGATCCAGACCCAGTTTGAAGCCGCCCTGAACGACCTGCAGCGCCTGCTGGCCCAGATTCCGGACCATACCGGCGTGGCGGGTGTGATCGTGGTCACCCGCACCCCCGAACCCGGCGAGCCGGCCCCCACCCAGCCCGGCTTTGTGGCCCAGACGGGCGCGCTCCCCGGGCGCACCCTGCAGACCCTGGCCGACTGCCTGGGCAGCCGCGAGTGGCACGGCCCCGCCGAGGAGCGCCTCGCCGCGCTGGCGGCCCTGGCCCGCTTTGGCCTGGACCTGAGCCCGCAGCTGATAGGAGGCCGCCCCGAATTGACCTGCGCCAAAGAACAGCTGGGCACCCTGGTGCGCGCACTGCAGACCGTGGGAAAGGCCAGCCGGGCCTGATCCGGCTTCCGAACACTTCCGGCATGCGTGACGGAAGTGTTCCGACCGGAGAGACTCGCAGAGCTGCGGAGCAGAGAGGGAACGGTGACGGCTTGCCGGGAAATGGAGAAACAGCCTGTTCTTCCCTGGCTGTTTCGGAAATGGACAGCATCCGTCTGAATGACGCGGGGCCCCTGCTGGGCCCGGCCGCGCGTCCGCTGCTGCTCACCGTCATCCGGGACCTGCGCCCGGACCTGTCGCCGCTGCGCGTGGCCCAGGCGGTGGACGGGCTGCTGGCCCGCGCCGAACAGACCCGGGACCCCACCGCCCTGTGGCGGGCCGTGCGGGCTGTGCTGCTGGACCTGACCCTCTAGACCCGGCCCGCTGCGCCCTGCTGCCCCCAAATTCCGTTAAGGTGGCAGGGCAATGAACGCCGTCTTTCCCGGCTCCTTCGATCCCATCACGAGCGGACACATGGACGTGCTCACGCGCGCCGCGAAGATCTTCGAGCATGTGACCGTCACGGTGATGCACAACGCGCGCAAGCAGGGCCGTCACCTGTTCACCCTGGAGGAGCGCCTGGCCATTCTGCGGGAGGCCACCGCGCACCTGCCCAACGTCAGCGTGGACACCTTCGGCGGGTTGCTGGTGGACTACATGGCGCAGCAGAAAAAGGGCATCATCATCCGTGGCCTACGGGCGGTGAGCGACTACGAGTACGAACTGCAGATCGCGCACTTAAACCGGCAGATTGGCGAGGTGGAAACGGTGTTCATCATGGCCGCGACCCGCTGGAGCTTTGTCAGTTCCTCGATGGTGCGCGAAATCGCCAGCTACGGCGGCGACATCAGCGAGATGGTGCCGCGCGCCAGCGCCGCCGCCCTGCGCCGCAAGCACGCCGACGTGTACGCCGAACGGGAAGCGGAGCAGGCGGGGCGCAGCTGAACGCCGCAGAAGAACTGTCGGCGTTGGCGCAACAGGCCAAGGCAGTCAATGACCTTAAACCGCTCTACAGGGCGGTCGAACACCTTATTGAGCGCGGTATGACGACCGATGTTGCCTTCCTGCTCAAGGAATACAGCGGTCTCAGCTGGCCTGATCCGCGCGCCTGGATTTACGGGCATCTCTGTAACTATTTGCCCGCAGCGCCCCGCATAGAGATGGCCGAGGTACTGCTGCGCCATACGATCTTCGATGCACCGCCCCTGATCATTCAAAGGCGCGCTGCAGACATGCTCGTCTGGGGACAGCCAGCCGCAGTCGTGGAGCGTTGGATCGAGAAGTACCTTTCTCCTGAGGCACTGTATATGGCAGCCCTTCTGGCACAGACGCTGACGCTCCGAGGAAGGGACACCTCTGCGGCCTCCTGGGCCACCCGTTTACGACAGGCCCTCCAGCAGGCTGGGCATCCTCTGGGGACGTTACCGCTGTTCCTCCATGACATTGAGCGCTCTCTGCCCCAGCGCCACTACAGGTACACCTTTGGCACACTGGGAGGAGAGAGCCTCGCCCGCCCCGGAGTGGGCATCCATAAGCCAGCAACCTTCATAGAAACATGCGCAGAGCCAGTGCGCTTCACACCGCTGGCTCCGCTGGACGGTCTGACCGCCCCATTCGACCTTTGGACCACTGCCTCTAACGGTCAACTGGAGGCCGTGGCGGTCGCCCTTGACGCCCCCATTCCCCAGCTCACGCCACGCCTCCTGGCCGGACTTGGCCTGAGCTCTGTACAGTCCGCCAAAACTGTGCAGCTTTACCCAGCCTCTGTGGAAGAGGTGTTTCTCAATCTGTACCTGGGTGGTTTGGCAGGAGGTGCTTACGGGGGCGAACTGTACAGTGCTGAAGCCCGGTTGGCGGCGTGGCGTTCATTGGGGGCACTGGTGGGTCTCGCTTTCAACGGTGACCTTGAAAGTGTGGCTGAGCCGGGTCGCTGTTGCCAGCTTGCGCTATACGCTGACCCTGGCAGTAATTTTTTCTCTGAGATTTTCGATTTCGCCGTGGCCTGCCTGCGGTCCGACGGCCAAAGTTTGGCGGTCCTCGCCGTCACGGATACCGATTGAAGACGGTTCAAGAAAAGCAGCCGGAGGATTCTACCACCGGCTGCCTTCTCTTTCTCCCCCTCCTTAGCCCTGCGCGGCGACCTTCAGGGCCTCGGCCTTGTGGGTGCTCTCCCAGGGGAATTCCGGGCGGCCAAAGTGCCCATACGCGGCGGTCTGGGCGTAGATGGGGCGGCGCAGGCCCAGTTCGGCAATGATCGCCTGGGGGCGGGCGTCAAAGTGGGCGCGCACCAGGGCCGCGAGCCTCTCATCGCTGACGGTGCCGGTGCCGTAGGTGTCCACGCGCAGGCTCACGGGCGCGGCGCGGCCGATGGCGTAGGCCACCTCCACCAGCGCGCGGCGGGCCAGCCCGGCGGCCACGATGTTCTTGGCGATAAAGCGCGCGTAGTAGGCCCCCGAACGGTCCACCTTCGTGGGGTCCTTGCCGGAAAAGGCCCCGCCGCCGTGCGGCACCGCGCCGCCGTAGGTGTCCACGATGATCTTGCGCCCGGTCAGGCCGGTGTCGCCGTGGGGCCCGCCAATCACAAAGCGACCGGACGGGTTGATGAAATACTTGGTTTCATCGGTCAGCAGCTCGGCCGGAATCACGGCGCGGATCACATGCTCGATCAGGTCGGCGCGGATCTGCGCCTGGGTGACGTCCTCGTGGTGCTGGGTGCTGATCACCACGGTGTCCACCAGGGTCTGGGTGGCCTCGTGCGGCTCGCCGTCGCGCACCACGGTCACCTGGGCCTTGGCGTCGGGGCGCAGATAGCCAAAGTGCAGGGCCTGGGTCTGCGCCTCCGACAGCGCCTCGCCGCGCAGCTGGGCCTCGCGGGCGGCCTGGGCGGCCTTGCGCAGCTCGGCGAGGCGCCGCGTCAGGCGGTGCGAGAGCGAGATCGGCAGCGGCATCAGCTCGGGCGTTTCATCGGTGGCGTAGCCGAACATCAGGCCCTGGTCGCCGGCCCCCACCTCGGAGGCGGCATTCTCGGGGCGGGCGCGCTCCTCTTCAGACATGCCGCGCCACTCTTCACTGTGGTTCACGCCGCCGGCAATTTCCGGGCTCTGCTCGTGCAGGCTGACCAGCACCGCGCTGTACTCGGCGTCAAAGCCGTAGTTCGCGCGGGTGTAGCCCACCTTCATCACGGCGTCACGCACGGTTTTCTGCACGTCCACCCGCGCCGTCTTGGCGGTCACTTCGCCCGCCACCACGGCCATGCCGGTGGTCAGCAGCGTCTCGACCGCCACGCGGCTTTCGGGCTCCTGGCGCAGGAACTCGTCGAGAATGCTGTCCGAGATAAAGTCGGCCAGCTTGTCGGGGTGCCCTTCGGACACCGATTCCGAGGTGTAGTACTTCCGCATATGGCTCCTTGCGTGCCGGGGGGCGTCTCACAGAACCACCTGGAGAGGGATGTCGCTGCGGTCCCGGCCACGGCCGCGCGGCCCGTGGAGGCTGCGCTTGGCCAGAGCAGCGTAACGCACCGGGGGGCAGGCCGGGAAGGACAAGAGGCCGGAGGAGGGGGACAGCGGGGGTGGGGGCAAGCCGGGTGGAGATGGGGCCGTCTTGTGACCGAGACGTCGGGAAAAGGAGGGATTCCACCTTGGCACCCTGCTGCCCCTTGTTCTCAACCTGGCCCCCGCCACATCAGATCACCTCCATCCGTCTTCCCCTCTCAACGCCTCCGCCTTCCCCCTTAGCCTCTTTGACTCTTAGACCCTCTGCCCCCCCTGACATCCGCCTGACGTTGCCCGTCAGAATGGAAACCAATGAGCCACGTCGTTGTCATCGAGGACGAGGGAACGGTGCGCGATGTCCTGCGCTTCCACCTGGAGCGGGCTGGGCTGCGGGTCACGGCCCTGGATTCGGTGGCAGGGGCCGAGGGCGCCCTGGTGGGTGCCGACGCCCTGGTGCTGGACTGGATGCTGCCGGGCGAGAGCGGCCTGAGCTTTCTGCGCCGGGTGCGCGGCAACACCGAACTGCGCAAGCTCCCGGTGCTGATGCTCACCGCCCGGGCCGCCGAGGCCGAGCGGGTTGAGGGCCTGGAATCCGGCGCCGACGACTACCTGACCAAGCCCTTCTCGGCGGCTGAACTGGTGGCCCGGGTGCGCGCCCTGCTGCGCCGCACCCAGCCCGAGGTGCCGCCCCTGATGACCAACGGCCCCCTCAGCGTGGATGTGGGCGCCGCCGAGGCCCGCGTGGGGGGCAAACGCCTGAACCTCACGCGGCGCGAATTTGACCTGCTGGCCTTTCTCACGCAGCACGTGGGCCGGGTCTATTCGCGCACGGAGCTGCTTGACCGCGTGTGGGGCGCCGACTTTCTGGGCGGCGAGCGCACGGTAGACCAGCACATCACGCAGCTGCGCGCCCACCTGGGGGACGACCCCAGCAAGCCCGGCTTTCTGGAAACTGTGCGCGGCAAGGGCTACCGCATGCGCCCCTGGACGGAGGCCCCATGACCGGCACTGACTCTGGCCCGGCCCCCGGTCCAGGCAGCGCCCCAGCCGCCCCGCCCAGTGACCGCTGGATGGACGCGCTGCCCCAGGCGGTGCTGCTGACCCGGGCAGGGCTGGTGACCCGGGTGAACGCCGCGGCTTCGCGCCTGTGGGGGGTGCCCCAGGAACGTGCCCAGGGCCGCCCGGTGCTGGAGGTGGTGCGGCGCCACACCCTGGAAACCCTGCTGGAACGCGGCGGCGAACTGGAACTGGAGGTCTCGGGCCGCACCCTGCGCTGCCAGGCCAGCCGCGACGGCGAGTGCGGCGCCCTGATCGTGGAGGACGTGACCGACCACCGCCGCCGTGAGGCCGAGCTGCGCGAGGCCACCGCCGTGCTGTCCCACGAGTTCCGCACGCCTGTGGCCGCCCTGCGCGGGGTGCTTGAAGCCCTGGAATACGACATGCCGCGCGACCTGTCGCAGAATTTCGTGCGCCAGGGCCTACAGGAGACCGAGCGGCTGGCCCGGCTGGTCGAAGACCTCGCAGTGGGCTTCCGGCCCACCCGGGCGCGCACCCTGCCGCTGACCGAGGCCTTTGCCCGCGCCGAACGCCTGCTCTCGGCCGAACTGGGCGCCCGGCGCGCCAGCCTGCGCTTTGGGCAGGACTTCCTGGTGCGCGCCGACCCCGACAAGCTGCTGCAGGTGCTGCTGAACCTGATTGAAAACGCCCTGAAGTACGGCCCGCCGGGCCAGCCTATTGAGGTGCTGACCTTTGAGCGCGGCACCTGGGTGGAGGTCAGCGTGCTGGACCGGGGCGAGCCAATCCTGGACGCCGAGAGCCTGTTTGGGGCCCACACGCGCGGGCCCAGCGCCACCGGGCAGGGCAGCGGCATGGGGCTGTACATCGTGCGCTCGATTGTGCACGGCTGGGGCGGTCAGGCCTGGGCCGAGCGCCGCGCCGAGGCCAACGCCTTTTGCTTTACGCTGCCTGGGGTGGGCGGGTTGTAATGGGGGGGGCGGCTGACACCGCCCTGACACCCTGCCCGGCGCCCGGGTGCTAACTTCGCTCTCATCAAGGGGCTCCGGGCCTCTGTGTCCCGCTGCCCCGCCCCCTCCCGAGGAGTTCCCATGCGTGAAGCCCTGGAAAACGACCTGCGCGCCGTCCTGAACGGCGCCCTGAACATGCTCGGCACCGTCGAGCGCATGTTGCCCGTGGCGGGCGACGTGCTGCTGCGCGAGAACGTGGAGCGCCTGGGCGAAGTCAAGGCCCTGGACCGCGAGGTGGACGCCCAGGAGGCCCAGATTGAGGCCGAATGCCTGCGGATTATCGCCCTGCACCAGCCGGTGGCGCGCGACCTGCGCATGGTGGCCCTGATCCTGAAAAGCCTCAGTGACATTGAGCGCATGGGCGACTACGTGGTGCACGTGGCCGAAGACGGCGCCGAGCTGGCCCAGGCCCCGGCCCTGAAGCGCTACGTGAACCTGGCCCGGATGCTGGACCGCCTGGGCGAGATGAGCCAGAACCTGCGCACCGCCATTGCCGACCGCGACGTGACCCGCGCCGAGGCCACCGTGCAGATGGACGACGAGGTGGACGACCTGTACGAGCAGATTCAGCGCGAACTGGTCACGTACATGCTCGAAGACCCCCGCAACATCTCCAAGGCCCTGATGCTGATGCGGGTGGGCCGCAGCCTGGAGCGCGTGGGCGACCACATGGAAAACATTGCCGAGCGCGTGCGCTACTGGGTGACCGGCCAGCGCGAAGGGTAAAAGGGCTTTTGGGCCATGGGCTATGGGCCATGAGCTCTGGGGAAAAGGCAAAGGCAGGGGGAATACGTCACGCCCTTGCTGTTGCTGATGGGCTTTTTCCCCATGGCCCAAAGCCCATGGCTCATGGCCTTTCCCCCCTTCCCGCTACACTCTCCCCTGTGAGCAAAGACGCCAAGCCAACCGTGCTGGTCATCGTGGGGGGCTCTATGGCCGCTGTCAAGGCGCCCTCGGTGCTGCGGCGGCTGCGGGAACAGGGCGCGCAGGTGCGGGTGATCGCCACGCGCGCCGCGCTGCACTTCATCACGGAACTGTCGCTGAGCACCGCCGCCGACGGCCCGGTGGGCACCGATGAGCACTGGTGGGGGCCCCGGCCCGACGCCCTGCACCTGGGGTACGCCAAGGTGGACGCGGCGGTGGTGGTGGGCGCCTCGGCCGAACTGCTGGCGGGGGCCGCGCACGGCCACGCGAACGACCTCGCCCTGGCAACGCTGCTCAGCGTGCGCGCGCCGATCCTCTGGGTGCCCGCCATGAACGAGGCGATGTGGACCCACCCGGCGGTGCAGGCCAATGCCGGGCAGCTGCGCGCCTGGGGCCACAGCTTCCTGGGCCCCGAGGTGGGCGCCTTTGGCACGCGCGGCGAGGGGGCCGGCGTGGGACGGATGAGCGAGCCGGAAGATATTGTGGCGGCGGTGATGGGGCTGGTGGGGCAGGCGCAGCCGTCAAGAAGTCAAGAGGTCGAGGGGTCGAGAAGGCCTGACTCGACTCCTCGACCCCTCGACCCCTCGACCCAGGACCTCGCGGGCCGCCGCGTGGTCGTCTCCGCTGGCCCCACCCGCGAATACCTCGACCCCGTGCGCTATATCAGCAACCCCAGCAGCGGCAAGATGGGCTTTGCGGTGGCCGAGGCCGCCCGGGACCGGGGCGCCCAGGTGACGCTGGTGACCGGCCCGGTGAACCTCCTCGACCCCCAGGGCCTGACGGTGGTGCACATTGAATCGGCGCTGGAACTGCGGGGGGCGGTGCTGCAGGCCGCCCAGGACGCCGACCTTGTGGTGATGACGGCTGCCGTGGCCGACTACCGCGCCGCCGCCCCCAGCGGAGAAAAGCAGGCCAAGGTGGCGGGCGACGTCACCCTTCACCTCACGCCCAACCCGGACATTCTGGCGGAACTGGGGCAGAACAAGGGCGGGCGGGTGCTGGTGGGCTTTGCGATGGAAACGCACGCGGGCGTGGAGCGCGCGGCCCAGAAAGCGGCGCGCAAGAACGCCGACTTTATTCTGCTGAATTACCCCACCCAGGCAGGCACGGCCTTTGGCGGCGACGACAACGAGGTGACCCTGGTGCGCCCCGACGGCACCCATGAGGCGTGGCCCCGCATGAGCAAGCGTGAAGTGGCCCAGCGGCTGCTGACGGAAGCCGCCCGCCTCCTGCCGCCCCCCACACCCCAGGCCCCGATTGCATAAAGACGTGAATATTCATAGCATGTGAGGAATGGCAGGGGCGCTCAGCAAGGACCAGCGGCAGAAACGCATTCAGGACATCATCGCGCGCGAAAGCGTGAGCACGCAGGGCGAACTGGTGGAGCGCCTGCGCGCCGAGGGCATCCGGGTCACCCAAGCCACCGTCAGCCGCGACATCAACGAACTGCGGCTGGTGCGCCTGCCCGTGGGCAAGGGCCGCCACCGCTACGCCCTGGCCCAGACCGCAGGCCACACCGGCGCCGAGGAAGAACTCGCCCGCCTCTTTCAGAACTTCGTGCACGATGTGGACCGGGGCGAGAACATGCTGGTGATCCGCACCGCCGAAGGGCACGCCAGCGGCGTGGCCCTGCTGCTCGACCGCGTGCGCCGCGACGACATCGTGGGCACCATCGCCGGCGAGGACACCATCTTCGTCGTGGCCCGCACCACTGCCGACGCCGAGAGCATCATGGAAGAGTTCCACGCGTTGATGCTGGGGTAGTGGGGTGATGGTTGAAAGTTGATGGTTGATAGAGAACTGCTTTTTCCATCAACGATCAACCATCGACCATCTGCCCCCTACGGCACGTCCTCTTCCCCCAGCTCCGGCACGTTGCCGATGGGCAGCTGCACGTGGGCGGTGGTGCCTGCGCCGGGCTCGCTTTCCAGCCAGATGCGCCCGCCGTGGGCGTCCACGATGCCCCGGGCGATGCTCAGGCCCAGGCCGGCGCCGCCCTGGTCGCGGCTACGGCTGTCTTCGAGGCGGTAAAAGCGGTCAAAGAGACGCTCCAGCTGGTCAGCCGGAATGCCGGGGCCGTCATCCTGCACGCTGAGGCGCACCTCGTCGGCCAGGCGGGCGCTGCGCAGGGTAATCGTCTGGGCACCGGCCTTCAGCGCGTTGCTCACCAGATTGATCAGCACCTGTTTCAGGCGGTCGGGGTCGCCTTCAAAGGTCACGTCCTCGCCTTCGGTGCGCAGGGCGGTGCCCTGGGCCTGGGCCAGCGGCGCGAGTTCCTGGGTGATTTCAAACAGGAACAGCGCGGCCAGAATGGGCTCGCGGGTAATCACCAGCGCCCCGCTGTCCGAGCGGGCCAGTTGCAGCAGGCTGGCAATCAGATTGGTCAGCCGCTCGGATTCGCGCTGGATGATGCGCAGGCTCTCGGCCTGTTGCCCGCTGGGGTTGGTGCGGCGCAGCAGGTAGCTGGCGTGCCCGCTGATGGCGGTCACCGGCGTGCGCAGTTCGTGGCTGGCGTCGCTGGTAAAGCGGCGCTGGGCCTCAAAGCTGCCCTCCAGGCGCCCCAGCATGGCGTTCAGGGCCATCGCCAGCGACTCCACCTCGTCGCCCGTGCGCGGGACCGGCACGCGCTCGGTGAGGTTCTGCCCGCCGATGCGCTCGGCGGCGCGCTGCACCCGGCGTAGGGGTTGCAGCGCCTGCCCGGCCAGCGCGTAGGCCCCGGTGCCGGCGGTCAGCAGCCCCGCCAGGAACAGCACCAGCACCACGTTCTGCAGCTGTTCGAGCAACTTCTGCACCGTGCTCAGGTCACGCGCCACGTACACCAAGCTCACGCTCTCGTCGTCGGGGGCGTCCAGGCTGAAGGGGCCCGCCGGGCTGGCGCCGCCCTGTTCCGCTTCCGCCTCACCCTCCTGCGGGGCGGGTGGGCGCAGGGGCCCCAGCACCACCAGCAGCCGCATGAGCACCGGCTGGCTGTTGGCCGGCACAGAGACCATGCGGTTTAGGGTCAGGCGGCCATCGGGCGAGTTGATCAGCCGCTCCAGTTCACTGTCTGACAACCCAATGGGCTGATCGACATTCACGGCCAGCGAGCGGCGGCTGCTGTCGCGCAGCGCCGCCAGATTGCGGAACAACTGCGCCCTGTCCTCCGGGGTCTGGGCACTGGCCAGGGCGTCAATCAGCGACTGGCGCGTGTACACATACAGGTCTTCGACCGCCAGACTGGAATCCGAAAAGTAATACCGGGCCAGCAGCTTGGCCTGCCCAATGTCGGAAGTGCCGTACTGCCCCCCCCCGGCACGCTGCTCGCGGTCCAGCGGCAGGCGGGGTTCGCCCGGCGCCAGCGGCTTGGCAATGTACGAGACAAACTGCTTGTACGTCACGTCCAGTTCGCGGTCCAGACCACCCATCAGGTTGGCGCGCATCAGGTACAAGGTGATGAACCCCACGCCCGTCAGCAGACAGGCCAGCAACGCTGTGTAAAACAGGGTCAGGCGCCAGCGCAGGGTCATGCGCGGCTCCGGGGGGGGGCGGCACTCATGGGCTGCAGTGTAGCGGCGCCCGCCATGAGATCCGGTACGGTTGAGACGACTTCCGAACCATTGCGTGCCGTGTTCCGGGGTTTTTCCGACCGAAGGGACGCGCAGCGCTGCGCCGCAGAGAAGGAAAAAGAACGAACTTCCGGGCATGGGGCTGGCACAGCGCAGAGGGCATGGACCATCCACGAAAGAACTGGCTGGTCCGGAAAGGGCCGGAATTCGTTTGAGGCACTGCAGGGACAGGACATGGCGCGGGCTCCCTCCCGTTCAGCCCGGGAAGCCCGCCGCCCCATCGTCAAGAGGTCGGGGCAACAAGGACACCCACCTCGACCCCTCGACCTTCCCTCCTGCCCCACGGCGACTCGCGCGCCTGTGCGCCCACGCCGCCAGTGCGCTTACTCCTCGCGCAGCACGTAGCCCACGCCGCGCACGGTGTGAATCAGGCGCCGCTCGCCGCCCTCTTCCAGCTTGCGCCGCAGGTAGCCAATGTAGACGTCCACCACGTTGCTGCCGCCGGTGTACTCGGGCCAGACCTTTTCCTCAATTTCAAAGCGGGAAAAGACCTTGCCGGGGTTGCGGGCCAGCAGTTCCAGCAGCTCAAATTCCTTGGCCGAGAGTTCCACGCGGCGCCCACCCCGGAAAATCTCGCGGCCGTCCAGGTTCATCACCAGATCGGCCACGCGCACCTCGCCGGTCACGGCCGGGTTCACGCGCCGCAGGTGGGCCCGCACCCGCGCCAGCAACTCTTCAATGGAAAACGGCTTGATTAGGTAGTCGTCGGCGCCGGAATCCAGGCCCTCCACCTTGTCCTGAATGCCGTCCTTGGCCGTCAGGATGATGATGGGGGTGTTGCTCGTTTTGCGAATGCGCCGGGCCACTTCCAGGCCGTCAAGCACCGGCAGCATGAGATCCAGAATGACAAGGTCGGGGTTGACTTCACGGAATTTCGAAAGGCCGGTCACACCATCAAAAGCCACTTCGGTGGCGTAGCCTTCGGCTGCCAGTTCGAGTTCGATAAACCGCGCAATATCCTTTTCGTCCTCGATGACCAGCACCAGTGGCTTGCGTTCCATGCGGCCAGTCTAGGGAGCGTTCTCATGAGAAGCCCCGCCGCGTGCTTAATCAACTTTCATGCGCGCCTCGGCAGGCGTTTCGGGGAGCAGGTGGTGCGCCATGCAGTCACTGCCAAAGCCTTGCAGCGCCAGCGGCGCACAGGGCCACGTGAGGTGTTCAGGCAGGCGGCGGCGCACCTCGTCGCAGATGAGGGTTTCGCCGGCCCGCGCGGCGTCGCACAGGCGCTTGGCGTAATTCACAGGCAGGCCGTAAGCGCTGAGCTGCCCGCCCACCATGCCCATCAGCACCGGGCCCACCGAAACGCCGGCGCGCAGCTGCAGTGTCTGGCCCAGCTGCGCGGCCAGCTGCAGGCGGGCCGCGCGGCCGTGGGCGTCATGGGCCGCCGCACAGGCCTGGGCCGCGTGCTGCGCGGGCCACCACGCCAGCACCGCGTCCCCCTGGTGCTGCAGCACCTGGCCGCCGCGCGCCTCAAAACTCAGGACCATCAGCTGCACAAAGTCCTGCATGAGGGCCATGTAATTGGGCAATGACAGGGTCTGGGCCATGGCCGTGCTCCCCACCAGGTCCACCAGCACGAAGCAGGCAGAAACGGTGTCGTCCTGGGGACCGGGGAGGGGCAGCAGAAGGTCAGCCATAAGCAAGCGGCCCTCATCATGCCTGAAGATGAGCAGAAAAGAAAGATCAAATTAAATCAACATCAAAGTGTCCAGGATATACAAAACCTCACATCTTGTTCTGGGACAGGGCGCTTCACAGGGCTCCTCCATGCCGCCTTCAGGGTGTGGCGGCCACTCCTAGGCGGGCCCCACCAGAAAGCCGTGCAACGGCGGCTGGGTGCGAAAGGCCAGCAGGTCGCCCGGGTGCGCCGTCAGCGGGGCGCCCAGCGTGGCCAGCACCAGCGGCAGGCGCGCCTGCACCACCAGCACGCCGCGCTCGGCGGCCAGCACCCGGCCACGCCCTTCCACGGCCGACACCCCCACCACCTGCAGGGTTTCGGCCGAATCCTCAGCGGCGGCCAGCACCCGGGTGGCCTCTGGATCCAGCACGCCATGCACCACCACCTGGGCAGGGCCAGGGCGCGTGGCGTAGGGCCCGCTGCGGTCAAAGAGGTACAACACCCGCCCGCCCGCCGCAAATTCCAGCAGTGGGCTGCCCTCGCGCTGGGGGTACAGCACGCCGCTGGCCGCGTGGGGCGCAAACCGCGCCGTGAATTCCCGCTCTGACGTCTCCAGGGTCACGCGCGCGCTCCCTGGCGTGGGCTCCACCATCTCCAAGCAAATGCTGCTGGCCGCTTTACCATTCCCGCGATTCTAGCGAAGTCGCCTGCACCAGCCAGCCCAGATCCGGCCGCGCGGCGCCCGCTGCGTCCAGCACGGCGTCGGCCCGTTCCAGGGCAAAGGTGCCTTCCACCTCGCGCTGCACATGAATGAGTACCAGACCGTACAGCCGCTCCAGTTGCGCCCACGCCACCGAACCCGGCGGCTGGGCGTCGCGGGCGCGGGCCAGCAGGGTGGCCGCGCGGCGCTCGTCGCCCCCCGCAAAAGCGGCAGCGGCCCCTGGAGGCAGGCTCACCTTCAGGTCAGGGTGCGCCACGTCACGTCCACCACCACGCCCGCCAGCATGGTCAGGGCCAGCCACATGTTCGCGTCGAAGAACGCCACGTTCACCCGCGCCAGATCGTTGGGGTTCACAATCCGGTGCTCGAACAGCAGAATGCCGCCCATCACACACGCCGCAAGGTAGTACCAGCCACTGGCGTCCGTGACCCAGCCCACCAGCAGCAGCAGGGCAAAGGTGAGCGCGTGGCTGAGGGCGGCAATCCGTAGGGCGCGCGGAATTCCGAAGCGCGCCGGAATGCTGCGGATACCGTTGGCGACGTCAAAGTCGCGGTCCATGGTGGCGTAAATCACGTCCAGGCCGATCATCCAGAAGATCACCACCGCCCACAGCACCCAGGCGGGCGGCGCAAACTCACCCGTGACCGCAATCCAGCCGCCCGCCGCCGCCGCGCCGTCGGTGATGCCCAGCCACGCGTGGCACAGCCATGTAAAGCGCTTGGTGTAGGGGTAGCCGATCAGGAACACCACGGCCAGCGGCATGAGGGCCAGACACAGCGGATTCAGTTGCGCAGCGGCAAAGGCCATGATCACAAGGCTGACCAACACCAGCGCCCAGGCCTGGGCTGGCCTGACCTTGCCACTGGGCACCTCGCGGCCGGCGGTGCGGGGGTTGCGGGCGTCAATGTAGCGGTCAATCACCCGGTTGGCGCCCATCGCCGCCGTGCGCGCCGAGGCCATGGCCACCGTGACCCACAGCAGCACCTCCCAGCCCGGCCAGCCGGTGCCGCGCGTCTGCATGCTGGCCAGCAACATGCCCGCGTAGGCGAAGGGCAGGGCGAACACGGTGTGCTCGAACTTCACCAGGTCCAGGTAGGTTTTCACGCGGGCCACGCCTTCACTCACGACCACGCAGCATAGCGCCTGCACGGGGGGCACAGACTTTGCTATAGTGCGCGGGCGCGCGTACGTGGGCTCTATCGAGGCGTAGCGCAGGCCGGTAGCGCACTTGGTTTGGGACCAAGGGGTCGCAGGTTCGAATCCTGTCGCCTCGACCATAGAGTTCGCCCCCTGACGCGCGCACCCCCCAGCGGGATTGGTGTAGTGGTAGCACAGCAGCCTTCCAAGCTTCTGGCCTCGGTTCGAATCCGTGATCCCGCTCCAGAACAGAGGGCTCCCCGCGCGGGAGCCTTCACCGTCTGCGCCCTTAGCTCAGTTGGATAGAGCAACCGCCTTCTAAGCGGTCGGTCGGAGGTTCGAGTCCTCCAGGGCGCGCCAGAAGAACCCCCCAGCTCCGGCCGGGGGGTTCCGCGCTTGGAGAAACGAGTTCCAGTGCCAGCATCCGCCCACCTCAGTCCAGCACGCGCGGCACCTTGGGCCAGGCGAACCAGAAGGTCGCGCCCTGGTCCACCTTGCCCTCGGCCCAGGCACGCGCCCCAAAGCGCTGGCAGCAGCGGCTGACGGTCATCAGGCCCACGCCGGTGCCCTCAAAGGTCTGCGAGGAGTGCAAGCGGCCAAAGAGCTGAAACAGCTTGTCCTTCTGGCGCATGTTGAACCCGGCGCCGTTGTCCTGCACGCCGATGAAGTATTCGCCATCCTGTTCCTGCACCACCACGTGAATGCGCGCCTGCTCGCGCTGCTTGGTGAACTTCACCGCGTTGGCAAGATACTCGTCCAGAATCAGGAACAGCGCCCGGGCGTCGGCCTGCACGGTGGGCAGGGGATCGGCCGTGATCCGCACGTCCCGGTCCAGCAGCGAGGGCTGCAGCTTCTTGAGGACCTCCTGCAGCACGGTGTTCAGATTGACCGTGTGCAGGCGAATCCGCATATCGCGCATGCGCAGATAGCGCTCAATGGAGGCGGCAAGGGCCAGCAACTGCTGCACCGCCTGCTCGGCGGCGGCCAGGGGGGTGCTGCCCACGGGCGGCTCCTGCGCCGTGCGCCGCGCCAGCGCCAGAAAGTTCAGCGCGCGCGCCAGGGGCAGGTGCAGTTCCTTCAAAAAGACCTTCATCACCTGCCCCAGTTCTTGGTTCAGCAGCCGCATCCGGGTGGCGTGGGCCTCTATGCGCTCCTGCTGATCAGCCACCTCGTCCAGCAGCTGGGCGTGCGCCCGCTTGTAGGCGGTGATCTCGGTCAGGACCACCCGGAACTGCCAGGCCGCATCGGCCGGCGACGGATTGGCAGGCGTCTGGGCATTCACCTCCAGCAGCACGTCCAGGGGGGTGTCGTCGGGCTGCAGCACCTGCACCTCGCCCCAGTGCCGCAGGCCGCTGCGGGCCGCCTGGGCCAGCAGGGCCTCCAGCGACCCCTGCGAGGCCGGCACCAGGAACTGGGCCAGTGGCCGCTCCAGCAGCGCCCCGGGGGCCCGGTTCAGCAGGCCACACGCCACCGCGTTGACATACTGAATCCGGCCCTGCGCGCCCAGCAGCAGGTAGGGCGTGGGGGCTTCGGCAAACAGGGCCCGGGCCGCCTGCTGGGCGGTCTGGACCTCGGCCTCCAGGGCCTGGACGCGCTGTTGCAGGGCCAGCACCTCGGTGTGGTCCGTCATGGTTGCCACCCCAGTGTGTGCCCCAGCCTGATCTCGTGCTTTTCCATGCGCCCTTCCACGCTACCGGAGTGCGGCCACCGCTGCCGACTTCCCTAAGAAGAGATAACGCCGCTGAGGCCCCAGGGCGGCGCCTGCGCTTTATCCAGGGGCGAGCGGTCCTGACGCTGTCCCAGGGGAAGCCAGGCCCCTTGCCCTGCCCCTCAGGGACATTTTCGGCCCCCGTGGCGGGCAGCATGGTCAGGATGCCTGCGCCCCGCCTGCCCGATGCCGCCCCCCCGCATGAGCTGCAGGAGGCACTGGCCTTTCTGGAGGCGTATCACGCGGAAACTGGGGCCCCTGGCCTGGCCCAGCGCCGCCAGGAGGTACTGCGCGGCGGCCACCTGACCCTCAGCAGCGCCGAGCTGACCCACGGCGCGCGCATGGCGTGGCGCCACAGCACCCGCTGCGTGGGGCGGCTGCCCTGGGCCAGCCTGCAGGTGCGGGACCTGCGGCAGGTGACGGCGGCCCCAGAGGTGTTTGCCCACCTGTGTGACCATCTGCGCGCGGCGCTGAATGGCGGGCGGATTCTGCCGATCCTCAGCGTGTTTGGGCCCGGCGTGCGCCTCCACAACGACCAGCTCATCCGCTACGCCGGCTACCGCCAGCCCGACGGGACGGTGCGGGGCGATCCGCAGAACGTGGCCCTGACCGGGCACCTGCAGCGCCTGGGGTGGGCCGGGGGGCCGGGTACGCCCTTTGACGTGCTGCCCCTGGCGATAGAGACGCAGGGGCAGGTGACGCTGTTCGAGTTGCCCGCAGACGCGGTGTATGAGGTGCCCATCACCCACCCCGATTGCCCAGGCCTTGGCGCCCTGGGGCTGCGCTGGCACGCCCTGCCAGTGATCAGCAATATGACGCTGGAAGTGGCGGGCCAGGCCTTCGCCTGCGCCCCCTTTAACGGCTGGTATCTGCAGACCGAAATCGCCGCGCGCAATCTGGCCGATGAAGGGCGCTACAACCTGCTGCCCGCTGTGGCACAGGCACTGGGGCTCGACACCAGCCGGCGCCGCTCGCTGTGGCTGGACCGCGCCCTGGTGGAACTGAATGTGGCCGTGCTGCACTCCTTCGACGCGGCAGGCGTGCGCATCGCTGACCACCACAGCGTCACGCGGCAGTTCCAGCACTTTGTGGAGCTGGAAGCGCAGGCGGGGCGTACCGCCACTGGCCGCTGGTCGTGGCTCATTCCGCCGCTCTCGCCTGCCACCACCCCGGTCTGGCATGAACAGTACGACGATACAGAGCTAAAACCGAACTTCGTGGTGCAGCGGCCCGCGTGGCGGGAACAGCGAAGTGCCTGCCCCTTTCTTGGCAAATGAGGAAGGGAAAACAGTCACGCCGCCAGCAGGCAGCAACAAGAAAGCGCCCCGGAGTCATAAGCTCCGGGGCGCTGTTGAACGCATCTGGTTTGATAGACGTGACCTGT